>JAFSZW010000254.1 GCA_017458865.1 Clostridia bacterium | reverse complement strand
GAGATTGCTGCCTACAATGCCAACGAGAAAACTGCGGGCATCTTCCTGGCTGTCTCCAAGGGGACTGCACAGTTCCGCGCCGGTCAGGATACATCGTTCAGGGAAGTGTTCAGCCGCGCAGACAAGCGGATGTATAATGAAAAGATGGAGTACTATCAGACACACGCGGCAATCCGCACACAATAGATGGGAAGACCTGATAAGCCCTGTAAGTTCATCCGAGGGTCCTGCCTTAGACTGCCACTTGCGGTTTTCGGCAGGACCTTCTTTTTTGAAAATGAATCAACCATGTACCGGAAGTTTCATCGCAAATGTGAAGAATAATGTGCATCTGAACAGCGACTCATACAATGGAGCCCGCGGAACGCGGATCTGGCATGCTGCCGAATCTGCGCTTCGCGGGCTCTTGTTGTTTACGATATGGGATGGGGTTCGATAAGTTCAGAACAGGCCTGGGGCTGTGGATTCCCGTCAGGGCCGTTCTTGCAGATGGGGTTGTGATTTTTGCGGTACTCAGTGGCAGTACAGCCCTCGACCTGTTTAAAAATATAGGCGAAATGGGAGGAAGATTCAAAGCCGACTGCCTCGCCGATCTCAGAGATGCTCTGGTCCGTATCCATAAGCAATTCTCTGGCTTTCTGACAGCGGATACGGTGATGATACTCAAGCGGGGTTGTACCGGCGTACTTCCTGAAGGTCCTCATAAGATGCCCTCCACTGACAAACAGCGCTCCGGACATAGTTTCCAGGGAAAACTTTTCGGCATAGTGTGCCTCAAGATAGGCCTTGACGCTCTGAGTCAGAGTCTCGCCACGGGTAGTTTTATTTTTCAAGCTCAGCCTTCCTTTCACGATTTGTCCAGAATTGGGCATTAGTGTCGTCTAACGGGGAAATATATTAGCACAACCTAACAAATTTGTCATCTGTTTTGAAAAATATCAATATCAGGATAGCGTGGAGGCAGGGGTTGTGATAATATACAGCCCGGTTAGCGATGACTAACAGTATGTTTCCGGCCTGTCCTGGACCCCGGGACGGTCGAGTGGAAAGGAAGCCTGACATGAGAGGAAAAGGACTCGCTGCAAAACTGCTGTGCAGTCTGATGATATTGGTCCTGTCCTTCTCTTTCTGCGCACTGGCGGAGGAAACCGGTTCCACACGCTGGGCAGATGCCGCAGATGAGATAGACAGGTTCCTGGATACCGCTTTTGAGTGTTTTCTGGACGGTGATGCGAAAGCTGCCTACGACAATGTAAGCAACGCGTATTTCCGGGTATATGAGACGACCGGCTTTGAACGGCAGACCATGAGCTATGTGTCCGGAAACCGGAAAAACGCTGTGGAAATGCAGTTTTCAGCCTGTAAGTCAGCAGTGAAGAAGGATCATACGGATCCTGAGACAATTGTCTCGGTCCGCAGTGCGCTGCAGAAACTGAAAACCATGATCCGCGAGGATGGCAACAAACTTGCGGCCATGCAGGGTGGCGTGCAGAGCGAAACCAAGTTCTACAAGCGGGGCGAGCTGGTATCCACGGATCCTTACCCGGAATACTCGGCGGACCCGAATGCCGCTCAGAAGTATGCGGACTGGTATGAGGCAGCGACACTGGTCAAGGAACTGCTGGATACAGCCTATATGGCTTATCTTGACAAGGACTTTGATGCGGCTCAGGATAACCTGAATACGGCGTTTTACTCGGTATATGAGGAGTCCGGACTGAGCCACAAGATCTTTACGGATCTTACACTCAAGGACAGACAGAAAACGGATGGTTACTTCTCGGATCTGAGAGCACTGGTGGCATCTGGCGGGACAAAGTATCAGAAGAACAAATACAGAACGACGACAGACGGTGCCAAGAACCTCATCCTGAAACAGGCCAAAGCGCTTGATGTGCAGGCGGAGGAAGCGAAGGCAGCGGTGGCTGAGCAGACAGGCGAGGCGGCTGCAGAGGCACCGGAGGAGGAAGTTCAGTCGGATCCAAGGCTGCTTACCTTCCTGGGCGCGTTCGGTATCATTGTCAGAGAAGGACTTGAGGCCATCCTGGTCATTGCGGCGATAATCGCCTACCTGACCAAGAGCGGCAATGGAAAGAGCCTGCGGAACGTGTACATCGGTGCAGTGGCAGGCATCGTTGCCAGCTTCCTGGCGGCGGCAGTTCTGAACTGGGCAAAGCAGGCATTTGTTGGTGCCGGCATGGCCCAGGAGGTCATTGAGGGCATTACCGCCCTGATCGCGGTCTGCGTGCTGTTCTATGTGAGCAACTGGATGATCAGCAAGTCGGAGGCAGCCAGCTGGAGCCATTACATTGACGGCAAGGTGCAGTCGTCCCTCGAGCAGGGAAGCTCATTTGCACTGGCGTTTACCGCGTTCCTGTCAGTGTTCCGTGAGGGCGCTGAGGTGGTGCTGTTTTACCAGCCAATGCTCTCTGAAGGGAATCCCACGATGGTCTGGGCCGGTTTCGCTGCAGGCTGTGTCCTGCTGGTGTTTGTCTACCTGGCGATTACGAAACTGTCCATCCGGCTGCCGATCAAGGTATTCTTTACGGTTACTTCCATCCTGATGGCGGTCATGTGCGTCAGCTTCCTGGGCAGCGGTATCAAGGAACTGGCTGAGGGCAACGTATTTGATCTCTCGCTCCGCGTACCGGGCATTCCGGAAAACGATGTGATTCAGATCTTCGGTATCTATCCGTGGCTTGAGACGCTGGTGCCGCAGTTGATTCTCTCCATTGTGCTTCTGGTGACATTCATGATGGCCCATTACCGCGGCAAGATGGATGCCCTCCGGGCACAGCTTTCAAAATCCTGATTTCCCCGCGGTTCTGCCCCGCGCAGACGCGACGGATATACAATGTAAATCAAGTAGGAGGTTATTATTCCATGAAAAAGATTCTTGCGCTTATGCTGGCTGCTCTGCTGATCATGAGCATCTCTGCCTTTGGCCTTGCCGAGGAAGAGGCTGGTTTTGATGAATATGAACTGGGTGTTGAGGGCGAACAGGAAGTCGGCTTCATGACCATGGCTATGGTCTATTTCCAGCCGGTTGACATGGCTCCCACT
>JAFSZW010000253.1 GCA_017458865.1 Clostridia bacterium | reverse complement strand
GCTTCCACTTATTTCCGATCAACTGAACCGTGGTGGCAACCGGGCAATCCGGGAGTTCTTCCTTTGTCAGCATATGCGGCACCTCCAACGAAGTATACACTCATTTTTGAATGTTACAGTCATTTTATCATATTGCATAGCGTCTGTACACCTTCACATGCCTGCAATGAGCGATAATCCGGCACGCATTGGCTGGTTCCCAGACCATACAGCCATACTCCAACTGCATGTCCATCCTTTGATTCCGGTAAACACTGCCAGAGCAAACCCCGGGGCAGCCGTTTACGGTATTGGAGAGGCGCCCCTGATACTGTCTCCGGTAGACAACAATGGAGGTAATACACAGCAGCCCGGCATCCAATGGCGGACTGCTGTTGTTTTTGCAGGCATCAGACGATATTCTCGATCCAGTCGCAGACCTCACCGGGATAATCTGCCTCGCAGTGTGGCCGGTCCCAGATCAGCTTATAGTCGGTATCCTTTCCGGCCTCTGCCAGTTTCAGCGCGAGGGCCATGGAAATCGTAAAGGCCGTGTCCGGATCCTGGGCGCCGACGCGGATCCGATAATGAGAAGCCTGATCGCATGCCGCCGTCTGTCCGATGTATTCCATGGGGTTGATCAGACGGCGTCTCCTGGCCAATTCCTCATCGCCGATCGCAGCGGCATAGCTTTCATAGTACCTTGCATACGCTTCCGGGAACGCCTCCTTAAGGCGGTCAATCGCCGGCGCAAGATATTCGCTGAAATGCATATAGTTCCGCTCAGCGGTTCCAAACTCCTGATTTTCGCCGCTGTCCATGCCCAGAGTATCAAAGGATGTGCAGGGCTTCATCCTGCGGTAATGAGCCAGAATATACTCATCCAGCGAGCTGATACCTGCCGTTTTCCCATCCCATCTGAGCCAGTCGCGCTTGTCTTTCCCCCTGGTTTCAACGGTGGGGAACTCCATACCGTGGTAGGGCACACCTCTTGGCGGACGTGAAACCAAGTCTCCAAGGCTTGGCCGCTCCTCGGGTTTCTTTCCGAGCGGTCCACCAGCTCCCTCAGGACCATCCTGTGGTGGGAGTGCTACCGCAGCGCCCGCGTGATGCAGACCCAGATCATCCTTTTTCCCCGCTCCGGGAGCCGGTGCCCTTACAGGCGCCTGATAGACATAATTGCCAGTGAGATAATCCTCCAATGAATATGACACGGGCAGCTGCTTTCTGTCCAGTCTGCTCAGATACTCCGTCGCAGACGCTTCAAGCTGCCGCAGCAGATAGGCATAGCCACTCCCGCTCCTGCCGTCTGCACCGATAGTCAGCAGCTCTCCGCTCACAGGATCCTTCAGCTTAAGGCTGTTGAAATAGGCAATGTATTGCTCCATCAGCACGCCTGAAAGCGCTTTCTGAAACGGCGTCATACGACCCGCAGGCCCTGCCGGTGAATCCGTGTTCTCCACGTCTGCATGAAACTGCCACTCGTACGCCAGATCAGCATGATCCAGATCGATGATCGGGCAGTAAATCTGAGCAGCAAACACATCGTCCTTCTCATCCATAAAGGCGCCGTTCTGCTCCAGAAACGGCTCATAATCCGGATGATTTCCGGTCACGCCCAGCAGTGTGGACATTGCGCCGCCTGCACTCCATCCGACAGAGATGATATGACTGAAATTCCCCGGCAAAACCGCCGCGTTATGACGCAGAAAACGGATACCGGTTTTCAGATCTATCAGTGTCCAGGGCGACTTTCCGCAGAGCCGGCCATTCTGATCTCGCGATTCCCGTCCACGGCACCCGCAGGTTACATAAACCATGCCCCGCTGCAGATACTTTCCCGCCTCGTCCCGCGGCCCGCCCAGCCAGGTGTGAGGCATCTGCATGTAGCCAGCGGCGTTATTCTCAAACACAACGGGCGCGGTTTTGGCGGTAAACCGGCCTTCCTTTCCAGCCGGATTGACCGTACCGTCCTCATTGAGATAATTCCTGGGGACAAAGATGCTCATGCGCTGAAACTTTGGTGTGGTGGCCTTCTGTGTATAGAGTATGTCTTCCAGACACCAGACCTGATACATTTCATCCAAAAACCACTGATCCTTGCACTCGGATAGTTCCGACGAGCGATTAACAACAGGAATAGAGAAATCCATCCACAATACCTCCTTCATCTTTTCTGTCACCAAAGAAGCAGGGTTTTGGCCCACTTCTTTTGCCTCGAGTAATTCATTCGGGAAAACCGCCTCATGACGCCTGCTCCTGTCCTCAGTGTTCCATGCATCGGCAATACAATGGCTGTAATCATTTTCCTGCAGTGTGCCACAGGAATACCGGACAACCGGTTTTTATATGAAAAACGTGTTCACCAAACGTTGCCAGACAAGATGATCATATCCATTCGCACACATGACATTTCCCGATAAAGGCAATCATATCAACCGTAAAGGCATCATACAATACATCGCGCAGCTCATCATCATAACCGCAAGCGCCAGTAAGCTTTGCCCTTTATTTTGCAGAGACAGCATTCCCGACACCAGTGCCTTTTAAATCGTGAAGGTTGGCCTCATGTATTACCATCCCCAATGAACATTTCATGACACTCGCTTCAGACGTGCGCAGCAGTTCCATCGCGTCGAAATATCTGCAAGTGCTGCTGTTAGTCCATATTCTTCGTCTCAGTCTTCCACAAAGAAGTGCTCCTATTATACAACAAATCAACCTGTTGAAGCTATAAAAAAAATGGATCATTGCGCCTGTCTGACCAGGAATCTGCCTCAATTCCAAACTGTAAATTGCAGAAAAAACAATGCAATCATTTCCCTCGTGATCTGTTCTAAACGTTCAAGCCGCCAGCCCTGATGCAGTTCTGTTCTCCGTGCACTGGAATATGAAATCGCGACGCCGGACAACAAAAAGCCCGCCTGCTTTGTCTCCAGAATCCTGAAAACAAAACAGGCGGGCGGTGTTCACGCCACCTTGATGCACAATCACACCTTCACATCCGGATTCTTCTCTCCGAACTTTTCCTTGAGTGTCTCGCAGATTTCCGCACGCGCTTTGCCCTGCTTTTCCATATTCTTTATGGTCTTGTAGGCAGCAAACAGCGTAGATGGGCCGATCTCGCTTGAAAAATACCCGATACCCTGAGTCCACACCAGCAGCTCAAACACGTCGTCAAACGCAGCACTGTCCAGACCATGAATGTACGCCTTTACCAGTTCACGGGTTGCCTGACGCATTCTGCCTGCACCTACCGCATTGGTGAGAGAGAGCAGCAGACGCATCTCATAAGGCAGGTGACGGTG
>JAFSZW010000024.1 GCA_017458865.1 Clostridia bacterium | reverse complement strand
TTGTGAATCCGAATCAGGCGGGCATTATGGGGACGATAGATGCAGCGCGCGTCCTGATGGGCTTTGACAGGGACTGCAGCGAATATGTGAGGCGCCATGCGGCCGCAGCTGCGCAGCCGTCACAGCCTCAGCAGAGCAAGCCAGGTTCTGCAGATGCAGCTGCCATGCTGATGGATGCCATCCTGCATGGTCAGGCGGATACGGCGGTGCAGCTGACCCGGCAGGCACTTGAAACGACGGCGCCGCTGACGCTTGCTGAGGACGTCCTGATGCCGGCACTTGACAGGGTCGGGGTTCAGTATGAAGCCAGGCAGATCTTTTTGCCCCAGCTGATGAATGCGGCCGGTGCTGCCGGTGCGGCGTTTGACGTCATCCGGGAACGGATTGCAGAAAGCGGGCAGAATGCCGAAAAGAAGGGACCTGTCGTTCTGGCAACGGTTGAGGGAGATATCCACGACATCGGCAAAAATATCGTGAAAACCGTGCTTGAGAACTACGGGTACGCGGTGATTGACCTCGGCCGGGATGTCAAGCCGGAAACCGTCTGTGAGCGGACTGTCCAGTCCGGCGCGAAACTGGTTGGCCTTTCTGCCCTGATGACTACGACAGTACCAGCGATGGAGCGGACCATCCGGATGCTGCACGAACGGGGCATTAATGTGCCGACAGTTGTCGGCGGTGCTGTGCTCACGGAAGCGTACGCCAAACGGATTGGCGCAGATTATTACGCGAAGGATGCGAAGGCGTCTGCGGATATCGCGAAACAGGTCATAGGATAAAAAGACAGATAACGAAATAGGCAGTTCCAGATAAACCGGAACTGCCTATTTTATATTGCATTGGCTCGGATGCAGGCTACTTGTGCAGAAACAGGCCCATGAAGGCGCCGCAGAGGCCGCCGACAATATGGGTCATATGAGAGATGTTGTCTGCTGAGAACAGACCTGCAGTGATTTCCTGCGTCAGGTACAGGGCACAGACGGCGATGAGCGTGATGGGAATCTCACCGCGGTTTGTGCCGGAGGTAGAGGCGAGGAAGATGAGCATATAGACAATGCCGCTGGCACCGAGTAGCGCGGAATTGGGATTGCCAAGAACCAGATGGAAGATCGCGGACACCACGGCTGTGATGGCAAACATGATGAGAACGCGGATGCTTCCAAAGTGCTCCTCAACAATAGGGCCGAGAGAAAGAATGAGCGCAATGTTTGTCACCAGATGCGTGAATGAGGAATGTCCCAGCACATGGCAGAAAAGGCGGAGAATGAAAAGCGGGGACATGGAGGAACGGTAGACAGAGAATACCAGACGATCAGAAAGGCCGCCAGTCAGACTGGACAAGGCCAGTGCGAGCAGTGACAGCAGGGAAAAGCTGATCATCAGCGGTGCATTGAATGAGAACACGATCTTACGCTTTTGCATGAAAATTCCCTCCGGATGAATTTAGGTAAGTATAGCATTTCAGGGCCAGCCGTTCAAGACGCCACCGGCTTCGTTTGTGGTTTCCGATGCGGAGCCATCCCTCCGGGAAAATGGTCTGCAGGACCTGTGCCAGTAAAGCACAGGATCAAATCAGCAAAGCTGGCACCATGCGAAACAGGATGCCCGTCTCTGGATACGACATCCTGTTTCGCATGCGGACACATGACGGACAACAGTTTTTCTGAGCGATTTCTGAACACTTTCTCCATATGAAAAATGGCAGCACGGGCAAAAGCTGTAGGTATTCTGTGAATTATGATTGCATATCGGTTTTTCTGTTGCGACTATCCGCCCAAACTTGATTGTCTGAGGCTTGTAACAAAGACGGTTTGTCATTATAATAGGGCAACTGTTCCCATCAGGGGAAGGGAGTTGATTTCCTGTGTGCAGCACTTGCCGGACAGAATATCGGCAATTCCTGACACGGGGAAGCAATCTGTCGAAAACCATTGGACGGTTTTAGTGAGAATGGGTTTTCGCAGCGAACCGGTTTACCATTCAGGCTGCGAGGCCGAAAACCAAAAACAGGAGGTTACGAGATGGCATTTTATTATGCAGAACCCAGCCATACATTCAGTGAGTATCTGTTGATTCCGGGCTTTACAGATGAGACCTGTATTCCGGACAATGTTTCCCTCAAAACGCCCCTGACCAGATATCGGAAAGGGGAAGAGGAGCCTGCTATTTCACTGAATATTCCTCTCGTCAGCGCCATTATGCAGTCCGTTTCGGACGATAAACTGGGCATTGCACTCGCAAGAGAAGGCGGCATTTCGTTTATTTACGGTGCCCAGAATATTGAAAGTGAAGCGGAGATGGTTGCCAGGGTGAAGAACCACAAGGCGGGTTTCGTGGTTTCTGCAAGTAATCTGACACCTGATCATACGCTGAAGGACATTCTGGATCTGAAGGCGAAAAATGGATTTTCCACCGTTGCCATCACGGAGGACGGAACGGCAAATGGCCGTCTGCTTGGCATTGTGTCATCACGCGACTATCGTGTGAGTCGGATGAAAGAAGATGAGAAGGTTGCCACGTTCATGACCCCGCTTGAAAAGCTGGTGACTGCGCCGGCTGAAACCACGCTCAAGCAGGCGAATGACATCATTTGGGACCATAAGCTCAATTCGCTCCCGATCGTCGATGCAAACGGAAATCTGATGTACTTCGTTTTCCGCAAGGATTATGCCTCTCACAAGGAGAATCCGCTTGAACTGCTGGATTTGAAGAAGCGGTATCTGGTTGGTGCAGGCATCAACAGCCGCGACTATGCGGAGCGCATTCCGGCTTTGCTCAAGGCCGGCGCGGACGTGCTGTGCATTGACTCGTCCGAGGGATACAGTGTCTGGCAGGAGCGGACGATCCGCTGGGTGCGGGATCATTACGGTGATTCCGTGAAAATTGGTGCAGGCAATGTGGTTGACCGGGACGGCTTCCTGTATCTGGCCAGGGCTGGTGCAGACTTTGTCAAGGTCGGCATTGGCGGCGGTTCCATCTGCATTACCCGCGAGACCAAGGGCATCGGCCGGGGACAGGCGACTGCGGTGATTGAGGTGGCGGCTGCACGGGATGAGTACTTCAGGCAGACCGGCATCTATATCCCGATCTGTTCGGATGGCGGCATTGTGCATGACTACCATATGACGCTGGCACTGGCCATGGGCGCAGATTTCCTCATGCTTGGCCGCTATTTCGCCAGGTTTGATGAGAGCCCGTCGAACAAGGTCATGATCAACGGTGTCTATATGAAGGAGTACTGGGGCGAGGGATCCAACCGTGCCCGGAACTGGCAGCGTTATGATCTGGGCGGCGAGCACCGCCTCACCTTTGAGGAGGGCGTTGACTCGTATGTCACTTATGCAGGTTCGCTGCATGACAATGTGGAAATCAGCCTTCACAAGGTAAAGAGCACCATGTGCAACTGCGGCGTTACGAATATACCCGCGCTGCAGAAGAACGCAAGGATCACCCTCGTTTCCTCTACGAGTATAGTTGAGGGCGGATACCACGATGTAGTCCTGAGGACGACAGCCCAGCCGAGCAGATAAACCACCTGATTTTAGAAGATAGCCGTGCCAAGCACGGCAATCTTTCGATCTGCTGAGCAGATAGATGCCTGTGCTGCTGGCTTTAAAGCATGCAAGAATAACTGCAGACGGTGGGATTGGAATGGAACTCAGAAGAGCAAGAAAAGAAACCTACGGTCAGATCCATAACCTGTACATGGAAGCGTTTCCGCCAGCCGAACAGGCGCCGTTCTGGGTATTGATCCGGAGAGCAGAACAGAAACGCACAGACCTGTGGAACCTGTATGAGGGAGATGCCTGGTTTGGCATGGCCTATGTGCTTCACCTGGGCAACCTGGCCTATATCTACTATCTGGCCATAGACGGCGCCCAGCGGAGCAAAGGCTATGGAACACGTGCATTAGACGCGCTTAAACGTCAGTATAAAGGCTGTCACATCTTCCTTTCACTGGAGACAGCGGATGATACCGCAGACAATTTCAGGCAGCGAGAGGAGCGTCATGCGTTCTATGCCCGTGCCGGATTTGAGGATATGCCGAACAAAGTCAGGGAAGGCCGGATGGTCTTTTCCATGATGGGAACCGGCAGCAGCGTGAGAGCGAAGGAATACCGGCAACTGGTGGATCATGCCTTTGGATCGGCCTATCGGCGCAAGATGGAGCTCGGATTTGTGGACTGACGGATAGGGGACAAAGGCCTGAGACATGATGTCCCCAGGTCCGAAAGGGTATGATGATCTGATAATGCTTGTTACCCTTTCGCTTATGACAACATAAAAAGAAGGCTTTCGGCAGACGAAACTGCTGTAAGCCTTTGTTTTATGCTATTCTATGAAAGGGGGTGACTCGCTTTCAGGAAAACCGCCTATGGCGGTTTTCGGGATTAATCACGCCTCGCGAATGACGTGGATATTCGTGAGGGCGCACTGGTCGCCGGTGATGGCTGCGTAGACGTCCTTTACATCGTCGAGAATCGTCGTGACAGTGTGGATGACAATGCCCAGGTTTTCGGTCTGCATGGTGATCACGTTCTTTTCGCGCCGGATGCTCACGGTGCAGTCGAGGCCTTTTTTGTTTTCATCCTTCCAGAATGCCCAGCCGCCAAAGTTCGGCTGCTGATCAACATGGACACTGTTTTCGACGTGGTCATCGGATTCCCAGTTCTCGCCGTCCAGCCGCAGCAACATGTACTCGCGGAAATTCTGGCCGTTTACTTTGGCATCATCAGATGAGAATACGCTGATGAACGGGCAGTGCCACACCAGGCGCGCTGTCGGCAGGCTCATCGTGTGGAAGGAAATCGTCATGCAGTCCTCAATCGGAATGCCGGTAGTGGCATCCGAACGCCATCCGTCCACCTGGACATTCGGCACATCGCCCTCGGGACATCCTTTGATAAAGCTGATCTCCTCGGCAATGCGCGGGATGAAGTCCGCGTCGATCTCTTTGTCATCGTTTTCCACGAGGACGTTGTGGATGTAGCAGTGTTCGCCGGCGAGCGAGATATAGACGAACCGGGAGCTGTCAGGCAGTGCCAGGATGACATCGTATGTCCGCGTTTCATCTGAAATCCGGAGGATCGCATGATCCCGATATCTGGCAGCTTCGACCTTGTACCGCTGTCCGCGCTCAGGCTCGCCAAAATGAGACCGCTCCAAATCGGTTTCCCGGTCACAGAACCTGACCTCTGCCTTGCGTACACCGCCTGTCTCAACCTGTCCGTCGAGGCGGATTCTGGCGTACTCAAAATAGAGCAGATCTTTGTTGTTTTCCTCGCCAGGGTGAACCTTGCCGTCCAGTGAATCAAAGACAATCAGCGTCGGCAGGCTCTCGTTTTCCGGGTATCCGTCATCCGGCTGGCTGCACAGGCGAATGCGCACCGGCATCTTTGTAACGGCGATCCCATCAGTACAGTCGTGATACAGGGTTTCGCAACGCAGACTGGCTGTCGGGGACAGATTTGCGCCGGATATCGTCTCCTGCATGTGGTATTCGGTATCCAGATCAATCATGTGGAGCATGATCTTGGCAAAATCCGGATCGAACTGTGTGCCGATGCCCTTGACAATCTCCTCACGTACGATGTGCTGGGGAATGGCATTGCGGTAACTGCGGTTGGAGGTCATCGCATCGTAGGCGTCCGCAACGGCAATGATCCGCCCGATCTCGGGAATCGCCTCGCCTTTGAGCCCCTCAGGATAGCCCCTGCCGTTATAGCGTTCATGGTGATAACGGGCGCCTATGCTGAGCCAAGGGATCATACTCATATTGGCAAGAATCTGACTTCCCATAACCGTGTGCTGCTTGATCTGCTCAAATTCCTCATCGGTGAGCCTTCCCGGCTTTGCGAGGATGGACTTGGGGATGCCGATCTTGCCCACATCGTGGAGCAGTGCAGCGTAGTAGATATTCTCACACTCTTCCACGGTTTTGCCTGCTGCCTCGGCTATGGCTCTTGAATAATCGGCAACGCGTAAGGAGTGACCATTGGTGTAGGGATCCTTTGCATCAAGAGCATCTGCCAGCGCCTTGAAGGTCTGGATAAACTGCTCGTGCATCTCCTTCTGCTTTCTTTCAAGCGCAATGGTTGCTACCTGGAGATCGCTGGTCCGTCTGGCCTCCTTCAAGCGCCCGTGATACATGGCGATGCATACGGTGGTGAGCGATACAAAGAATGTGATATAGTTGACCATATCACCGGAGCTGATACTGGAAGTCTTGCCGAAAATCAGCACTTCCTTCGGCTGGAATGACAGGCCATTCTGATAAGTCAGCAGAACGCAATAGAAACTCAGAAAGCTGAACCCAAGGGTCAGAATCGTGACATAAGGACGATAGAGCAGCAGGATACCGACATAGATCATCATCATTAAGAAACAGGTGATCTCTCTGCCTTTCCAAAAGTCGGTGTAGGAAACAAGGATGCCAAAGGCCAGGCAGATCAGACAAAACAGGGCGATCGTCAGATGCTCAAGCAGGACGATGGTTCTGTTCATCAGATACTTGTTCAGTGCGTATATGATGATCTGCACACCGAATACGAAAAGCGACAGATATATCGTCACGGTCAGGCCATTCACGATATTTGCCATGACGGGTGTGACTGTATCACTTGTCCGTAAAAACGATTCGAGGAAGACGACAGGTGAGTACAGGATACACAATGCCCCGATCACAAGCAGCGTGATAAAATGGCTCTTCCTATGTTCGCCTTTCTGGCAAAAGGTGCAGAAAAACGTAAGGCCTACACCGAACAATAACATCAGCCAGTATTTGCTCGTGTTCTGGATGATCAGCATAAACAGATTTGAGCCAGGCTGATAGCCAGGAACAATCTTCGTAACCGTCTGCCTGAACAGCATCCAGACTTCAAGCAGAATGGTTATAAATCCCAGGTAGGTGCTGGTCTGGAGATTTGAATTGTGCAGATAGCCAAGTTCATACTGACTCAGCTTTTCAAATCCCAGCAACTTCAGGAGGGATCTTTTCTTTTTATTCATCAATTCACCTCACCCTGTGCCCGCCGGATGGCGGCCGCAGGTTAATCATTCAAGTTGCGTCCAACAGGATAATCCGGACGTGTCATATCCCCAATGCACATGGGTTTCCGGGGGATCCTCCATTCTTGTTTCCATGAAAGCGCATCCCGGAGTGTGCCTCGCTCGTGAACAAAACAGCCTATCCGGGAGGTTTCGGACCGGACAGCACGTGGAAGGACAGACCCGTTTTTGGGCTGCTGCGATCAAAGCATCCAGAAGAGGAAAGGTTCATAAAGTAAGCATACCGATGAATTATAACATCACTGAGCTGAATTACAATGGAAATAACAGACGTTTATGTAACGAAAACAGACGAGATTGTGCCTTTTTCGGGTGGGAAATGGGCGGGTGAATCTGAAAAAAGAACGCGGCTGCACTGGCAGGTGCCAGCGCAGCCGCGGTTGCTGTTTAAGATCGGAAAAAAGCCGGTTCAAATCAGGAACACTGGAGTTGAACCACTCTTTACAGGAACTTATGCGATGTGGCCTTTGGCGCGGATGACGTCAATGACGCTGTCCACGTACTTTTCGCAGAGAGCGTCGCTCTCAGCCTCGACCATGACGCGAATGACGGGCTCTGTACCGCTCTCGCGGACGAGAATGCGTCCGGCATCGCCGAGCTCGTCGGCGACGGCCTTTACTGCTGCCTGGACATCCGGGTCATTCTGGGCATCCGGCTTGCTCTTGACGCGTACATTCTTGAGAACCTGCGGGTAGAACACAACAGGTGCGGCGAGTTCACTCATGGGCTTGTGCTTGGCCAGCATGACCTCCATGAGCTTGAGGCTGGTCAGGATGCCGTCACCGGTGGTCGCATACTTCGTGAAGATGATGTGTCCACTCTGCTCACCGCCAATGCGGTGGCCGTTCTGGGACATGTTCTCGTACACATACTTGTCGCCGACCTTGGTCTTTTCGTACTCAATGTCGACTTTGTCGAGGGCTTTGTAGAGACCGAAGTTGCTCATGACGGTGGTGACCACCTTGTTGTTGAGCAGCTTGCCGCGCTCTTTCATGTACAGGCCGTAGATGTAAAGGATATGGTCGCCGGTAACGACATTGCCCTTCTCGTCCACACACAGGCAGCGGTCTGCATCGCCGTCATAGGCGAAGCCGATGTCAAGACCATTCTCAACGACGAACTTCTGCAGGTGCTCGATATGCGTGCTGCCGCAGTCGGTGTTGATGTTGTAACCGTCCGGGTTGGCATTCATGATGTAGGTCTTGGCGCCGAGTGCATCAAAGACACCCTTGGCAATGGACCATGCAGCGCCGTTGGCGACATCCAGGCCGACCTTGATATTCTTGAAGCTGAACTTGGACATGGAGATGAGATAGCCGATATACCGGTTCCGGCCGGCCACGTAGTCAACCGTGCGCCCGATATCATAGCGTTGAGCGATGGGAATCTCGATTTCACCGTCCAGATAGGACTCAACTTTGAGGATGGTCTCCTCATCCATCTTCTCGCCATGGCTGTTCAGCAGCTTGATGCCGTTGTCATAAAAGGGATTATGAGAAGCGGAGATC
>JAFSZW010000252.1 GCA_017458865.1 Clostridia bacterium | reverse complement strand
TTCCAAAACTATCATCTTCAAAGTTTGTTATAGATGGTTCGGACAGAATGTTCCACATTCTGTTTGAGTTGGAGAAGTGATCACATCTGACCGCCTTGTCCTTTTCTCGGAGTGGGATCCTTCTTCGCCTTTATTATACCGATGACATTGGCTTGATACATTCTCGCCATTAATGCCCGTTTTCATATGGTGGCGCCCAAAGCCGAGCGCCTCGAACAGTGCAATGACCGATTCTGCATCTTTGGTAACAATCGACGGATTGAAGCTGGTAATGGTCATAACGGTTTCTTTTGTCTGGTTTCAGGTGGCTGTGAGCGGACTCAATGATGACCATTGCGTCTTTTATCAGCCCAGCTTTTTGGAAATCATAAGCTCTACATCATAACCCCGGATACTGATCACGACGTTGTCGGCAATATGAGTAACCACGGATTTTTCAAGCTCGTCCCATGCATCCTGTGCTTCCTCAGACGCATCCTTGCGCTTCTCGAGACGCTCCCGGTAAGCCTCAAGTGACCAGTTGAGATCGCCTTTTTCGTTGCCCGGCAAAACCGTTCCGGCCAGATAAGCAGGTGAATTATCAAAGGGCATGGGCTCAAAGAACGCACGGAGTTTTCCCATGATGCCGCGATGTGCTTCATTTTTACCGCTGCTTGAGGCTGAAAGCAGCATTGCGCGCTGTTCGCTGTCCATCAGTGTCCTTGATTGCAGATACAGCTTATATTCGCTGTTATCCATCTCAATCCAGAACTTTCCTTCGAGCTGACCGATAATGGAACGCATCATGCTCATCACCTCTTCAACCAGCAGGCGCATCTGCAGCGATTCACGATGAGAAAGTCCCATCTGTTCCGCGAATTTATCCGCCTGGGCCAGCGCGGTATCCATTCCCTTACCCTTGCTGGATACGACGATTACCTCAGATTTCATATTGAAACCTCCTTATTTTAATGAAAAGATCTGAAAACCAGGTCACATGGAACGCCTCATGGACCATTCAGGCAGTTGCCCGCCGCCTCCCGCGCCATATGCAGCACAGCAACAGACATAAATGAGCGGCAACCTGTCTGCGAAGGCCCGTCACCAGCCTTTTGTCCATCTCTGTCACGGCGGTGACTTTGGCCGGGCCGGACACACAGCATGCCTGACCATCTCAAATGGTCCGATCAATCATAGGGTATTTCTCTCGTACCTGACCGCCAGGACAGTAGCTGTCCCAGGATCAGCGTTTGCATGATGCCCCTTGGTACAGCACCTGCAATTTGAAAGCTGCTCTCAGCGGAGAATGCGTGGAGCGACAGGCCCTGCGCAGATGTACAACCATCATGCAGCGCAAGACCTGTTGATTCCGGCAGCTTTATTCGATGTTCAGAATGTCGGCAAACCCTGTCACGTCAAATACGTCACTCACCATCTCGTTTACATGGGTGACCTTCATGCCGCCCTTCTTGCTCATGGTCTTATGGGCAGAGAGCAGGACGCGCAGACCGGCGGATGAAATGTAGTCCAGATCGCTGAAATCCAGGGTCAGGGTGTTCACGCCCTCAAGACTTGCATTCAGCTCCTGCTCCAGCTGAGGCGCGGTTGTCGTATCCAGCCGGCCCTCAATGGCGATCGTAAGGTCTGTTCCGTTCAGGTTCTTATTGATAGTCATATGATGTTCCTCCAATTTTCTGTATTGTCTGTCAGAATGTGACAGGGATCAGGTCTGTCCTGTCATCTGTGACGCAGGCAGCGTCCGCCAGGACAGACTTTTTTTTATACTCATAAAGCGCCGGCTGTGCGATGTCTTCCCGCCAGCCAGGGCTATATAACCGGATCAGCCTTTATCCTTGTCAGATAAGGCATCATCTGCGGCAAGCCGGGCAGCACTGCCCGCGGCCTCAGCGTTTGTCCGTCGTCCGAACAGGCACCATCTGCGGGGCTGAGGCGCGCACAAACTGTTGTACAGCAAAGAGTTTCTTTGTCCTTTCAGTCCAGTTTCTTTTAGACCGTCAGAATGTTCTGACCGCTCTCCCGCCGGTAAAAAACGGTGTCCATTGTTTTTCTTACGATGAACAGTCCGAGACCGCCGATCTTCCGCGCCCGCGGGGGAAGATTCACATCCGGGTCAGGGGGTGTAAGCGGGTCAAAGACGACGCCTGCGTCTGCGAACGTAATGCTTGCCGTTCGGGTTGCCTCGTCAAAGTCAAACCGCACCGTGGCATCCCCCGTCCCGTTCTCATAGGCGTACATGGAAATGTTGGTAAACAGATCGTCGACGGCCGTGTCAATCAGTGACTGCGTCTTCATCCCGCAGTCATGTGCTTCCAGTTGTCTGTCAATGAAAGCCATAACCTCAGGTAAGTTCTCAACCTTCGCCTGTACCGTTATTTCCTCCATTGTTTTTCTTTCCTTTATACTTAATGCTCAGCATGGTCAGATCGTCGAACTGCTCAGCGTCCTTCACAAAGCCGTCCACGGCACTGCGGACATTCCTCATAAGCTCCTCGGGGGTGGCATCCGGCTGCTGGTTCAGGGCCTCGAGCATACGCTCGGTACCAAACTGTTCCTCCACGGCATTGGTTGCCTCAGGGACACCGTCCGTATACACGAACAGCTCGCTGCCGGGATCCATCTGGATTTCATACTGACGGTACCTGACGCCCTCCATGCCGCCGACAACAAATCCGTGCCTGTCCTTATACAGTTCAAACACGCCATCCGGCCGCTTCAGTGCCGGGTATTCATGTCCTGCATTGGCGGCTGTCAGTTTGCCCGTGGACAGTTCAAGAATGCCAAGCCACACGGTAACGAACATCTGCGCATCGTTGTTCATGCAGATGGAATCATTGGTCAGGGTCAGTATCTCCGACGGCGTCTTGTTCATCATGGCCACGCTCTGCAGGATGATCTTGCTGGCCATCATGAACAGTGCAGCAGGCACACCCTTGCCGGACACGTCGGCAATCACGGTGCACAGGTGATCATCATCTATCAGGAAGTAGTCGTAGAAGTCACCGCCCAACTCTTTTGCCGGATCCATGCTGGCATAGATATCAAAGTCTTCCCGTTCCGGGAATGCGGGGAAGATGTGAGGCAGCATTGAGGCCTGAATGGTCGTTGCCAGCGACAGCTCCGTGCTGATGCGCTCTTTCTCGGCAGTGACACGCGTCAGGTTGTCAACGTAATCGTTGATGCTCTCCTCCATGTCCGCCATCACCAGTTTCAGGTTCTCCACCTCGTCGCCCGTGCGGACGTCAATGCGCTTGAAGCAGTTGGTTACCATCGCACCGGCCTGCCGCTCGTCGACGTACGTCTGAGCCGCATCGGCGATTGTGGTGATGGGCTGCACCATCGTTTTATCAATGCGCCATGCTGAAAACATGCCAACCAGAATGGCAGTGACAGCCAGCAGGAGGATGTAACCGACGGCAAACCACTGGATACCCTGCACAAAATCCGAGAGTGACAGATCTACAAATACATACGCGATAACATTGCCATCCCTGTCATGAATCGGCGCGCCGCTGGTACAGGTAAAGCCATATTCCTCTGTATTCGCGAGCTGGTAAACCGGCTTGGCAGCATCCCATGCCAGGAATTTCTGGATGCCCTCCTCGACCACGATTTCCCAGTCACCCGGGCTCAGCGCATCCTCGGTGTTTCCCCAGTCTATGAGGTAGATCATCCCGCCGCACGAAAGGTCAAAATCAGCGACGTAGAGCGCACGCACCCCGAAACTCACTGCAAATCTGTCCAGTACCGAATAAACTGCCGCGTAATCCTCCCGCTCGGTGAACGGTTCAAAACGGGCTTCATATTCCTCTGTCCAGACCTGGTTTTTCTCCGTCTCACTCTGGGCATAGTAGGCAGCCTCAACATCCCGTCTGAACGTCTCTATCCCCTCGGTCTGTTCCAGCACGCCCGCTGCACTGCGTGAGATGCTGAACGCCTGTGAGATATACCGGTTAACTGTTGTATACACGTACAGTCCAAGCCCGACGAGCAGCGCCACCAGTCCAAAGATAAGGGACTGGATCAGTACCGCCTTACCGGAGCGCACCGACAGCGAATGCCGCCTGCGTTCCCTGGCATTCATATCCCGAACACTTTTGGTTGGCATTTAGGATGATCCTCCAATCGTTGAAGAGTTTTGCCATCTGTCCCGAAGACCCGGATAATCGTTTCTGAGTGTCGCCCCCGTCTCAAAGGACCGGGCAATCGCTCAGATGCGCCGTATCTGTCCCAAAGAACCGGATGATGGCTGCAGTACGCCGCCGCAATATCAGAGGCCCAGATAATCGTTCCAGACGGTTGCAAAGGTCTCGATCCTCGGGTACGCGTACAGGCAGATGAGAATGGTCGCCAGCCAGATCAGCCCATAGACAACCAGGCGGCGCCGGCCCACCAGATTTGCGATTGAAAAGTTCAGATGTTTCCTGTTCCATTCAATCACGAAATAACAGATGACAAACACGAGCAGACCGTAAAGCAGGGGCAGTATGGCGCCCGGCAGATACAGACCGCCCATTGCATACATCAGCGTTTCCACGGGCGTGTAGAACATGAAGCTGATGCAGTAATACGGATTGATGTTCCGGGACATGTGCAGTGCCAGTGCAGGCAGCCTGCCGCCGTTTCGCCGCAGCAGTTTGTGCATCAGTGCAAGCCAGCAAAGGGCCGTGATGCAGTTTACCGCAGCATCCGTCAGCGGATTGAGAATGTACTGCTCTGTAGACATGAACGCCGGCAGCACCGGAAATGGCACCGTGCTGCGCAGCGCGTAATAAATCACAGCAATCGGCAGGCAGATTTGCAGCACACGCGTAGACAGACCATCCTTGTC
>JAFSZW010000251.1 GCA_017458865.1 Clostridia bacterium | reverse complement strand
TGACCGACCAACATGTTGTTCCCTGCCCCCCCTTATGGCTTTACCTATTTATCATCAGGCACTGGAGCCCGTTGATCATATTCCCGTCTGACAGGCCAGTCCATCCCGTCATGTCTGTCCTGCCATCGTGACGTTACGCAGCGTGATCCAGTGTAACACACCCGTCTCACCCCAGGCCATGTGCACTGCCAAGCAGCGCATCTGCCCCTGTGCCTGACCTCATAGCGGCATCATATTGATTCGAATCATTCTGTTATCTGCTGACAGAATGAGCGTATCATCCCGTATATCCATGATGCTCGCCTGTCGGTACCCTTATGAGATCGACTCTTTCTCTGAGGATAAGCGCATATCCCTCTCAATCAGTGACTTAACATACTCCTGAAACGGTTTATCTGCGAGGAATTCAAGCATCTCCCTGTCCGTCTCTTTGTTAAAAGATACAATCCTGATCTTAATGTCATTAAGCACTCTGTCAGATAACTGTTCCTTTTTCTTTCTTTTCAAACGCCTCATGATCTTGGGGGCATGCATCTTTGGCAGATGTCTCCCGTTAAGAGGCTTTTTCAGAAAGCGTCGTATACTGATCTTTTTCATATTGCTCAATCCACATATTGTAAATGCTGTATCATTTAAAAGTCCAGCCATCTCATTTGCCGGGTTTACCCCAGCATTCCAGCAATTTAAGTCATTCGCTGCCTGTACCTGACCCTGTCTCCTGCTGGCATAGCCTGCAGCAACTCCATGAAGCATCCAATATAAGTGCTGCAGAAAGAAAGGCGAAGATGCGCTCTGATTTTCCGTTCTGGTTCACAATAAAGCGCAGGCGCCTGAAAACATCACTGACTGCATGAAACCTGTCATCTACACATGCCTTGATTTCAGATAGCGATCCTCATCCTCACGTGCCTCAATGAACGCAGCCTCCAGGTCAATTCCATAGTAATCTGCCAGTCTCATGACCTGAGCAATCACGTCTGCCATTTCGTTTCCCAGCTTTTCGTCCACATTCTCATCGGATTGAAAGGCATAGTACTGCTCTTTCAGCATGACCTGCTTGGCCAGTTCGCCAACCTGTTTCGTCAGCTCAATCATCGCACCTGCAGCCTGCCAATCCCTTTGCTCAATCTGATTGAAACGTCCAACGATGTTCCTGTACATTTTCTGCATTTCAGAAAAGGTCATTCCCATACGTTTATCCTTTCTCACGGTGCACAATCTGACTGCTTATCAGACACAGACCTCCACATGACGCCATCTCAGGGACCGGACCAACCTCAGATGTCCCTGTGAACCATCCGGATATCTGCCTGGTTTGCCTTACTCAACCGACGCCAGATCATCCAAACGTCATAACTGCGCTGTCAGATCCATCAATGTCTGCAACACATCTCGTGCAGCCATTTTCAGCAAGTCGTTCTGTAAACGTTCATTTGAACGGTCCCGGTACTGTCTCCTCAAATGGTTACGTCAATAATGCAAACTAAGTATAGCATATTTTACAATGCGGGAAAAGCCTGAAATGTCCCGCCAACGGCATTCAGGCTGACAAAACGTTTCGGAGTGTCCTGTTCGTCCATAAAATCTGTACGCATTTGTCTTTCAGCCGCAGAATTATAAAGTTGTAGACCGTATTTCGCTGTAAACCCAAAAAGGTTTGCAAGAATCACCAATTTTCGTAAATCGCTATCTGACAAGCAGCAAAATCAATCTCCCGGTTCGTGGAACTTCTCTCAGTAGGACTTTAGTTCCTGTGCCAAAGCACGCAATTCCAGAATAGATGCATCAATTGTGTCCTCGTCGCTTCCAAGTCTTACAACATCTATGAGCCGCTTGTAGCAGTCGACGGGTTTCTTTTCGAATCTGAGAATTGCATCTTCGGTTCTTTTTCTGCTCGGGAAATAGCAGTCATTTTTTGCATACAGAGCCTGCAGAAAATGGTCCAGAAACGCCTCCACGACCTGGTGATAAAACAGCACTTCATGTCTTAATGCAGCACGCCCCAAATCCTCCTCATCAATCATGCATCCACTTTCATGGGCATACCATGCATCAAACAGAACCCGGGGATGTTCTTTCACCCGATTGATCAGCCTTGTCCATTCCTGATCTTTTTCGTACAGGACATTGAGTGTCTCAATGCTTGCAAGTCTTCCAATCGGATAAAATCTTCCTTCCCTTGCCAGATGTCTGCCGGCCAGCACCCCTTCCAGATAGACTCTCATCTCTTCCAGTGTGAAATACATTGGCATGACGTCTATCCCCTCGACGTGGAAGATATCTCCGCAGCCCCAGATACCACCCGCACAGACTTCCATTTCCAGGCGATCGAAATCACCGGCAAGCTTCTCATACCTCTTCCGCCTGAGTTCCTTTTCCGGTACTGCCTGGCAGATCACAAACAGATCAATATCGCTCTTCCCCGGAATCAGTGGTGCATTCACGTCACCGGTCTGGCCAATGCCGCAGATTGCCTCATCATCCGACAGAAGACGGATCAACTGCGCTTTAAACGCATTCACTTTTGCTTCAATGCTCATGCTTCACTTCCAAAACGACTTCATATGCTCCCAGATAGAAATCCACAATCGCATCCATGTGCTGAAAGGATTATTTCACCTCTCGCTTACCCATCATGCGATGAAAATTGGCAGTTCAAAACGGCTTTCTATGCTTCTGTGGAGAATGGATCAGTGCGCATGGAACAATGTCACCATCAACCCTTGAAGTGTCGCCATCCATGTTCCAAATCTGGGAGCTGTCAATATGAAAGGCAGATCACTCGACACGCTGAATACTGCACAGAATCATCGCCGCATCCAGTGAAAACCCTTCACCGCTGTCCAATTCCGCATCCGAATACGGGTTTGCAACGACTATGATATAGTATCCGGCATCTGTCAGGAATGCCTCGCCAAGTGAATCATCCATCAGATAAGATAAGCACGGCATGCCATTTACCACCACATGCTCAATATCCCTGGCGCCGATTTGCGTTATCGCAGCGGCAAGTTCGTCCAGATCTGCAACAGCTGCTTTGCCGACATTAACAGCTACTGCCTTATCCTGCTCTGCACTTGTAAATACCGCAAAGCATTCCTCATCCTCGACATAACTCATATCATCAGGTATGAAGATCTTCAGCCCAAGCCCATCAAGCTCATAGAACTGTCCGCCTACTATAGACGCATACTTTTCAAAAGAAGACCAATTTACCTCATCAGCAACGGCTACCGCTGCTGTCAGCAGGAGGATCGCGATAAGGAGAATGGCTATTATTTTCATCATGGAAAACCTCCTACACTTTTTTAATACAGCCTGATGCATCCATTTACGACGCCTTTGCGCGGAGCTGCCTGAGTTGAGAACAAGCGGGTTCCCCATCCGTCAATCCGGTTCGCACCAGCAGATATGGCAGTGCCTGGTAATGAACGAAATATCTTTGGCCCGAATCGTGATGTCGGTGTTCTCACTGACGTTTCTATCAGGTCATCTGTTTCTCTTCCGCGGCATGATTGGCAAAAGACGTCTGGTCAATACAGCAACGCCCGTATACCTCATCATGTCTGGTGATATCCTGTTGAATTGGCACACCCGTATGTTGTAAAACATGCCGTTTTATCATGACATCTGCGTGCCATAGCTACGCTGCCAGATCTTTTCAGACCTGTTGCAATACAAAGCGGCAGCCTACTCTCGAAATTATTGATATTATAACAGATTCATTGTTTAAAAGAAAGATGAAACATATACGAATCAGAGATAGAACAGAGCCATCTTCAACAACTCCATATGTGGTTTTCCTCTTTCTTGTAGCGACCATTGACGTTGCAATACTTTACTTTTCAGGGAAACATTTGCCGGAGGTATATTGCAAGACTTGATTAAATGTTCCAGCATGATATAATCATACTTGGAGGTAAGATCATATGGACACTTATATGCAACGACATGCTGTTTCTGGCGTTGTTTACGTCTATTCCCGTGAAAAAGTTACAGATGAGCAAACAGGAAAAACCAAAGTCGTAAGAAAAGTGGTCGGAAAGGTGGATCCAGATACCGGAGAAGTCGTCCCAACCGGAAGTGTTGGCAGACCACCAAAGCAAAATACTGATTCAAACAGCGTGTATGCCATCCCCCCGGTCAATGCTGATATCTCGGATTATATCTCGCAAATCGAAGCACTAAAGCGGGAACTGGAGATCGTAAAGCAAAGCTGTGAGAAGAAGGACAGGATCCTGCAGCAGATTGCCAGACTGATATCAGACAGTTAAAGACGCCTTGCCATGCGCCGGTACCATTCAAGGCACAAAACCAAATGTTCTTAAGCAAAAGTTTCGACATTTAAGGATGGGATTTGCCAAAACCATTGAAACATATGGGGTTTTGGCAAATCCCTTCTGTTGCCTAACTCATGTCTGATTAACCGTCATCCGGGATGACCGGCGTCTTCTGAAAGAACCCCGGTTTGCATTTTGATTTATTTGACATCGGCGATGATCATCCTTCAAAATAGCTGGCACCTTCCTTATTCAAAAGTATGCCCCTCTTGCCTGTTTTACTCAGCATTGACGTTTTTCCTGATTGTCCACCAGATACGGTCTTCGCAGCGATCAGAAATCTGCTGAAACACTCGAAATGATATGGATTACTTGCGTTTTCGGAACTGACCCCTGGCATCAGGTGCAAACAAAACTTGAATAATTGGAGGCGCATGTTTATAATACGCATGGCAGAATCAAATCATTTGCCTGTGATCCAGACCAAAAATGGGTTAATAACAATATGGAGGAAACTATGAAAAAGATAATCTGGCTGATTCTTTTATCAGCTCTGATCCTCATTGCTGCCAGTGTTCCTGCTGAACAGGCAACGGTTGAGGATAGCAAAACTGATTCAACGGAGGTGACAGCTGCATTCACCATGTTTGCCGCTGTACCGGATGGCTTTACGTTAAGCGGTGAGTATGTCTCGGATAGCCTGTATTACGGTCAGTTGATCCCAAACAACAAGGATTGGGGCAGCGGACTGGTCATCATCGCTTTGGATGAGGCAGCAGCCGGCAGATCCTTCACCGACATGACTCAGGACGTCATCAATTCGCTCATCCAGGATGATGTCAGCACGCTCGGTGAGAAGGTCTCCTTTACCGAGGCAGTATCAGCGAGCGGTGGCAGAATTCTGACTTACCAGATTCTGGATCCGGAAGAGGCACGGCTTGAAGCCTATACGCTGGATAAAGGATATCAGATCCGGTGCGTCATTTTCCCCGGAAATGGACAGACGCTGAACGAATCCCATCTCCAGGCAGCTGTTGCCTTTATCTCCGGTGTCAGGATCGAATAGCCCGGATGCCGGCAGTCCGCAGGCTGATTTCTGTAAGAGATATCACAACGAAAGAGGTATCAAGATGAAAAAGATAATCGTGTTTTTCCTTGCGCTTTGTCTGTCATACTGTACCGCCTTTGCTGAGAATTCCAATGTGAT
Source organism: Clostridia bacterium (assembly GCA_017458865.1). Taxonomy (GTDB): domain Bacteria; phylum Bacillota; class Clostridia; order Christensenellales; family Aristaeellaceae; genus Ventricola. Next base: position 8,215 of record JAFSZW010000251.1, on the reverse strand, counting down.
CCACAACCAGGATGGTTCCTACATTGAGTCTACTGATAATGGCTTCACACAATATAATACTGACGGTACCCAAAGTGGCACGTACTACGATAGCTCAACCAATACCATAACAACATGGACCAAGGACGCATCAGGAAATACAACGTCAACAACGTACAATGCCAATGACACCAGCGCTGGAACCAGTTCGGGCAGTGCCTCAGATGAGAATACTTCCTCTGATTCTCAAAGCACAGGTGGCACCACCGGGAACACATCCACCACTGACAGTTCCTCGCAGACTCAAAGCACGAGTACGAATACCGACGGAACAAACTCAACCAGCACTTCCACCAGTACATCTACAAGCACTTCTACCAGCAAGACCACTACATCTACAAGCAGCTCTACAAAAACCACTCAGACAAGCAGTGTAAGTTCGAGCAACCTTCCCGTCACACCTGCATCCGGAACAGCAGTTGTTTCCACTTCTAACGGTGGACGGTTAAATGTACGGTCAAAACCATCCTCAGATGCATCCATCATTACCAGAGTAGATGACGGCGCCACTGTTACGGTTACCGGCGTCACCGGTGAATGGACACAGATCAATGTCAATAACAGCACCGGATATGTTCAGTCCCGTTATCTCACCGGAGCACAGGCAGGGACCGCCGTTTCCATGCCAAATGCAGCCGCAGAGCCTTTCATGACGATCGCGCCTTATGCGACCCCGGTTCCGGCCCCTGCTGTTAATCTCACCTCCCAGCAGTATCTGACCATGGTCGGACTTGAACCTGTTCAGGTAACGGTGTGTCCGACCCGTGTCAGCGGCATGTCCATTCTTCGCTGGGCGCCCTCCGTCAGCGAACCCGTAATCAACTACTTGTACTACGGCTATACGCTGACCGCGATTGCCGCCAACAACGAGTGGGTACAGGTCCAGGATCCCCAGACAAATGAGGTGGGTTTCATCCTGCGCAGCCAGGTAACCGGCCTGTAATCCGCCTTTTCCCTCTGAACTTCATAATCTTCCTGAAGCGGTGTCTGAACCTCAGACACCGCTTTTCATGTTCTGCAGGTTTACCGTTTGAATCCCGAAAGAAAGGATTTTGCCGTTTGCACAGGTTTTTTGTCATTTTTCTCATTATGCCCGCATAAGGATCATGGACATCGGCTGCAGTCTATTCATCCGGGCCGTCTCTCAGGGCAAGTCTGTCCGGAGATGCCAAAGCCCGTCAAAGTTGAGGTTCATGCCAGAGATACACTGCAAACACCAAATCGACCGTCAGAAACTCCGTTATCCTCAGTGGATGACGGCGTTTATTTGTTTGGCATCAGATGCTCTGTTCTGACAATTCCGTAGGGAGAATGGCAGGCTTTCCAAATACAGGCATTGAACGCCGTCAGCCTGCAGCAAATAGCTGCAGGCTGACCGGGTTTATTATCGTTTATCCTTGTCTATAAATTCCAGTGTAATCGTCGCAAGTGCAGCAAATGCAAAGACGAACAGGATCAGCGTAGCCCATTGATCCGAAACGTTATCATCGCTGTACTCATAGGCCTTATCATAGCTTGCCTCGGCAATCTTTTTCTCGAGGAGTTCTCTCACTCTGTCCTCGCCGATGGTCTTTATGATCTGCCCGACCGTGCCCGTGACCGTATAGCTGTCGTCAATGTGAGGCTGAAGCGTTGAGGAGGCGGCAATTTGATCGATTACCTGACCAAAGGTCATATTGAGCGTCATCCCTCTGTACTGGCCAATGAACGCTTCCTTATTAAGCAGATTCCACAGTTCCTCAACCGTCATCTCGATGGTAATTGGATTGCTTAAAACCGGTTTGAGCTCATCGGCTTCAAGGATCATATCCACCGCATTCCCGACACTGATCCCAAGCAGGCTAATGTCCTGGCTGCGCAAATCGCTGAATTCATCGTTCGTTTGAACCGTTGTCAGGAGACTGCCCAGCGTCACATCACGGAGAAGCAGTTTGTCCTTCACCTGCTTGTAATAGTCCGAGTTTTCGAACATATCCAAGATGTCACCCAGCGTGAACAACTTGCTGACATCAATCTTCCGGATCTGGGCGACTGTTTCATTGTTCTCATCGCTCATCACATCCACAAGCTGACTCAGCTTAACCGTCGCGCTGACTTCCTTGTTCTCCATTTTGATGACCTGATTCCAGATCGTCTGCAGCGGCCGGTTGTTGTAATCACCCTGAGCTGCCAGCAGCCTGAGACCAGGGTTGGAAACAGTAAACGGCGTAAAATACCTTGTCCAGGACGGCAGCGACATCATACCGCCGGAAAAGACGAGTTCAAAGATCAGGATGAACGGCATAATCGTCATCGCTGTCGTCGTCGTATGCGCAATCGTAGATACCCACAGGGACATCATATCCGAGGCATAGGTGATCAGGAACATGGAGATGCCAAAATCGACCAAAAACCAGCTCGTAAACAGCGGCTGCCCAAGATCATACCGGATGCCGACCAGCTTTGTGACATACATCGTAACGCCTGTCTGCATCAGGCACATCAGCGCCTGATATATCATATGTGCTGCGATATACGAGGAAATATGCATGCCCGAGCGGTGTTCACGCTTGACGACATCACGTTCACGGCAGATCACCTGGATGGAGTTGAAACAGCCGTTCCAGATACATACGCACACCATGGCAAAAGAGCCAATCAGCGTACCTTCCATGCTCAGGAAAAGGCGCTTGCGGACCACCATGCCGACCAGACCCGCGATGAGGGCTGACATCGGCAATACCTTCCAGTCATTCTGGTAAACAAACATTCTGAGGAGTTTCCCAAGATAAATCCAGACCTGCGCACCGCGGCCGCGATAGCGGATCTTCATCTGGGAAGCATTTCCCGTACCATGCATCTCAGCCATGCTGCACCTCCGCATACTTTGTCACATATTCATCCGCCAGACCATCGCCGCCCTCTTCCTTGCGGTTAATGCACTTGACAATCTGTTCCATGCGTTCACGGTCAAAGAACGCCCTTGCCTCCTCTATGCTGCCATAGAATGCCAGCCGGCCGGTTCGCGTGGAATCCTTTGCCAGGACAATCACATCATCAAACAGGTCGATAACCCTGTCCGGTGTATGCGTAATGACGATGATAATCTTGCCGGTATCCGCAATTTTGCGAAGCTGCTCAAAAAGCTCACGGGCCATGACGCCGTCAAGGCCGGAATCCGGCTCATCCAGAATGAACAGTGATGGATTGGATATAAATTCCATGGAGATGGAAAGGCGCTTTTTCTGGCCGCCTGACAGTTTCTCAACCAGATTGTTCTGAACCGGCTTGAGACCGAAGATATCCATGACCTCGTCAACCCGCTCCCGCCGCTGTTTCGCACTGACATCCATGGGCAGTCTGAGCTTTGCAGCATCCAGCAATGTATTGAGGACGGTATCCTTCCCGCGCATCATCTCAGACTGCGGCACAAATCCCACGTCATGGAGCATCTTGCTGTACTGCTTGTACATATTGTTGCCGTTGAGCAGCACCTCGGCATTCGCCTTTTCATAGCCGTTAATGGCATTGAGATATGTCGTCTTGCCCGCACCGGAGCCGCCGAGCAGCAGCACCATATGTCCCTGAGGGATATTCATATGGATGTCGCGCAGCAGGTACTTTTTCTGGAAGAATTCCCTCACAGAACGTTCTTTCAGGTTTACCGACAGGCCTTCATCCATCATAGTCGACCGGCCGCTGGTGGCAATCCTCGACATCATGGCGCGCATGTCCTCAACCTGCCAGGCAGGCTGATACTTCCCATTAAAGCCCCAGATCAGCGCCGGAATCCAGTACAGTTCCTCAAATATCCACAGGACCAGCCAGCGCTTTTTGGTACCGTAAACCTCTATAAGGCCGGAAAAGACGCGAATGCCATAGATGAAACGGACAAAGGTCAGCGTCAGAATGAGCACAGAAATCAGGAGAACCTGGCCGTTCATGTTTTCAGTACTCTTTTTCACAAAATCAGTCATCAGGGAGATAACACTGAGAACAATGGTAGCGAAGTTTGTTACGCTGAATACCCTGCCCTCTGACTCACGTCCGGCGCAGCGGGCCAGCTGATACTCTCTTGCACACGGGACCAGTGCCCACAGTGGCTTGATTCCGGACTTTTTGAGCAGCCCATATACACCCACAATATAGAGGGTCTGTGTAATAAGCCCCATGCCTACTGACGTTCCCAGAAAAACAGTGGTTAGAATATTCAGATAAAGCAAGCCAACCCCTCCTACACGATTGATAATACACGTTGATCATTCACTGCAAAAGTCTTGTCCGGTTTCCCTGTCACATCCATATGCCGCCATACTTCAGAGATTCATCCGTTTTATTGACTCTGTCCGGGCATCTCATCTGTCTCTTGCAGGACAGACAGCATCCCGGTTCCGGAACTGCACCTGGCTGCAGCACCATAAGCTTTTGAAAGTGCCTGGCGATCTGTTCGGGAAACCCGTACAGATCGTCAGCTGCATCAATTATATCGCAATTCGTCTTAAAAGCGTTCTTTTTTCCCGGAAAGAGGAATCCCCGGGAGATTCCTCCGGGACGCTTACCCGCTGCCTCAGTAGGCATTTTTCCGTTCAAGCCATGCCCTTACACCGATGGCCAGCTTATCCTCATTGCCATCCCTGAACAGAGCGGCCTTAAGTGAAACCATCTTGTATTCACCGCCGATTTTGAGGCGGTAATACATCCTGAAAAATCCCTGATTCCGAACCTGAGACATGACATTCGCCTCTGTGAACTGCTCAAAGAATCTCGGGAGATCGTCCGGATGAACAACTTTTGGCACATCCAGCATGGACTGCCTGAAGAAATCCTCCCCTTCCTTTGCAGAACCAAGTGTCGCATAATCGTCCGAAGCGCTGCACATGACATATTGTCCCGTCTTCGGGTCGACCATATACAACGAGAGATAGCCATCTGAAAGTGCCATGACTCTGATCAGCGTATCCCGCTCCCTCTGCATTTCCTCAAGGCGCGCTTTCTGCTTCATCTGGACGTCAATAATGCTGATGCCCATGATGATGCGCTTCCCATCCGGCTGCATCCGGATAACCTTCATGTTCACATAAACGGGTTTGCCCGTATCCATCAGTCTGTATGTCGCAGTGAACACACCCTGCTGATCAAGTGCCCTGATTATGTTCTCCTTGGAAAATGTCTCATAAAAGGTCTTCCTGTCCTCCTCGTAGATGCGGTAAGCATCCCGCTTGCTGGATTCAAAGAAATCCTCGCCATGACGTTCTACCGCGAGCTCTTCCTCACCAGCCTGCGAGGAATACTCAATGTAGCTGTCCGTTTCAAGATTCACCACATAGATATTGTAATAGTCCGCCGCCAGCGCCCGTGCGATATTGGCATACGTTGTCCCCTCATCCGGGTCAGTAACGGACAGCACCTCAACGGCAACGGCATTCGTACCGGTTACCGGATTGGACGCGATCCGCCTGATAAACATATGTGCCATGGACCCATCCGGCATCTGCTGATCATGAAAGATCCGGATTCCTTGCGTGCAGCACTGGTTGATCTGCTTGATAAAAGATGCACTGGTATTCGGGATAAACTCACGGAACTCCCGTTCCGTTGCCGGAACAGTCACCTTGAAAAATCTGTGAATAAAATCTATGTAGGACTGGGTGCTGCGAATAATCCTCACCCTGCTGTCTCTGACCTCAAGAATGCCCATGGGAATGGTGTTGAAGAGATTATGGAACGCATTCCTGTCCTCGCTCGCAGCAATCGTCAGGTCATTGAGGTTCACACGGCTGATCGTATCGTAATACGCCGATTCTTCAGGATTTTCGTGCACAATCAGGTCGCTGCCCTGATGCCGCTTCTCAACATCACTGTAAGGAACCGGTCGGCTGAAGAAATAGCCCTGGAGCTTGGAACAGCCGATTTCCTGGAGGAAACGCACCTGTGCCTCTGATTCCACACCCTCGCACACCGTATCCACGCCAAGCGCGGTTGCCATCTTCATCAGCTCAGTCAGAATGATTTTGCCGTTCTCTCCCTCATCCAGCTTCCGCATGAAGCTCATGTCAAACTTGATCAGGTCAAATTTGAGGCTCTGCAGAACATCCAGGGAGGAGTATCCGCTGCCAAAATCATCCATCCATACCGGAAAGCCCAGGCTGCGGAAACGGTTGATCTGCTCGCTCATGAAGCCCAGATCACTGCCAATCACGCTTTCCGTGATCTCAATGGTGATCCTGTCACGGGCTATGCCGGCATCATCCACGCGCCTGCGGATCTCCTCGACAATGTCGCAGGCGTTGAAATCAGATCTTGAAAGGTTAATCGAGTGCGGAACGATGTACAGGCCCGTCTCTGCCTGGGTGTTCATCTTCCAGAGGACCTGTTCAAGGACATACAGATCCAGCTTGTAAATCAGCTCGGCCTCTTCCAGATACGGGATAAACTCTGCCGGGGACAGGAATCCCTTTTCCGGATCAATCCACCGTGCCAGTGCCTCAACGTCGCAGACCATGCTGTTGACCGCCCTGACAATCGGCTGATAATAAACCTGAATCCACCCTTCCCGGATGGCCCTGTCGATATTCTCAAGGACATGCTGCTGCTTTTCTACGTCCTCGCTCAGTGAGATGTTATAGTAATTGAACACTGACGCATAGGTGCCGTTGAGCTCGTCACAGGCAATCTTTGCCCGGTCATACGCTGCGCTGATCTCCACATTTTCAAGCCTGGTCGGGTAAATACCCACATGAATGGGCAGCGTTTTGCCGTCATTCATGCCACGCCATTCGATAAACATGCGGTACAGCTTGCCCTCAAGCCCGTTCTCATCCGCCAGCACAACAAAGTGATCACCGGATGTATGACAGCAGTTTTCGCTGTAAAATGTCTGGATCAGCAGCTTGGCAAATGAACGGATCAGCTTATCCCCCTCTGCAAAGCTGTACTTCCGGTTGAAATACTTCATACCGCTGAGATCCAGGTATAGCAGTGCAGGGGCTCCCCCTTTGCCGCGCATTTCATCCATTCCGTCCCGGGCAAGTTCAAAGAAATAGGTCATGTTTGGAAGGCCGGTCAGAGAATCAAACTGTTTGGCGCTCTGCGCACGGTCATCGCTGAGTGCTTTATCCAGTGCATGACTGAACCCGGAGCCGTCCGGCCCGATTTCCGCCTGATAGGTTCCCTCATCCGTGTACCAGACATGCGCGAGCCGCACTCCTCCATCTCTTATCACGTGTTCACCGACTGCATGGACGATCATGTACTCGGCGCTGTTCTTTTTCCTCGTCCGGTAAATGACCTCATATTTGCCGCCCTCCGTGGCAAACCGGTACGCAGCATCGGCGATTCGGGCAACGTCATCCGGATGGTCATTCTTGTACATGTTATGATCCATGTCGTCGTATGCCTCATCCCGATTCGTATAACCGAACAGTCTGCAGAATCCATCCGAAATGACAAGTGTAACAACCCGGCTGTCAACAAACTGGTAGACAGCAAAAGGCTGCTGCAGGTGTTCCAAAATATGCTGTTCCTGCTGGGAAAACTTATATCTTTCCATAATCCACCCCGCCATTTCTGCGCTGTAAATACAGCTTTTCCGTCCTGACCATTTTACAAAAATACATCTAAAATATCAAGGTAAATGACAAACTTTTGAACTCTTTTTCACAGTTTTTCACGCTCCCCATCCACCCTTAATGCGTCCAGACAGAAGCAACGCGCGTTTTTCACCTGTGCCCTGCAGTGTTTCCCCACACCTGGGTTCTGGCGCATTCCGACGTGTTCCCCATTTGGTTCAGGCGGTCCCCGCTCCGGATGTCAGGGAGACCGATATAAAAACAGCCCACTCTGCGACTGTTCCGGCTTACATGATCTCAGTAAGCTGAACTGCCGCAAAGTGGGCCAGACGCAATTCCTGACGCTTCGCATTTGACACCGGCATGTTTCATTCCAGTCGCCAGCGGCGCGAAAGTGCACATATAAATGCTCATTTGCAGAGCATGCGGTACGCTTCCGTATGGTTATCCCAGGGTTACCACTGGGTGGTTCGCTTGACGGCTCAGCTCCGGACTGTAAAACGGAGTTGATTCGGATGCTCGGCATCTTCCGTCCATTGATACGACATATTTGCCGTCATGCCTCGGAGTACAGACAGGGGCAGCTCATCGCTCCTGTTAGTCACGTCCAGGCGTTCCCCGCCGTAGCT
>JAFSZW010000250.1 GCA_017458865.1 Clostridia bacterium | reverse complement strand
TGATCTCTCGCGTCTGCAGGCCAGGCAGTACTTCACGACCAATAATCTCATGATGCGCATCTGGGACGATACGGGGCATAAGGTCATGTTCCGCCTGGGAGATGCCAGCATAGCCAAGGACTGGCAGCGTCTTACCGGCATCACGGAGTTTTCGGACCACCGGATTATGGTGACCTCCATGCCGTACGGGACAGGTGCTGTGATGCTGAAAAATGAGGTTCACGGCGATCTTGACATGACGGTCATGCTGCAGGGCAATCAGATCGGACAGCAGTCCATTGCGCTGCATGCGGATGAAAACGGTGAGGGCGGCGTTATCGTCGAACTGCACAACAATACCCTGTATATCGAAGATCCGTCATCCTCGGCGCCGCTGTTTGAACTGGATCTGTTTGAATTTGACGGTGGCCCGTACGTTTCTGTGGGCGAGGATGAACTGGAGGGCAAAAAAGCCAAATGCAGGGCCATCATCGAAAACGATTCGGATGATGCCCGGGTGCAGGAGGCCAAACAGGAACTTGAATATCTGGAGACGCTGCGTGCCCTGTCACTTGCTGAGGGCGGGGAACCGTATATTCCGGAGATGGATATCGACGATCAGGACGACCGCGATTTGCATATCCAGATAACCGGCAGCCGCATGAATGTCTGGCTGGATGGCCAGCTGGTGGCAGATCATGTGAGGATTCCGGATGCGGCCGGCGGACACATCGTGCTGGGGTCTGAGATCACCAGGGACAATGAACGGTACAGTCAGACCAATCTCTCGGATGATGTGTATGATGCGATTTTCCGCAATCTCAGAATCAGTACGCCAAACGGCGGTGAGGTCTACTCATATGCTGAGGTGCTGTCCCAGATCGAAACCGATGTGAAGTTCGTGGACCGGGCGATGCAGATGCTCGGGCAGAAGACGGATAAGTAGCCTTAACTGAAGGAACAGGAGGGAATGCCATGCGCTTTATCATGCTGATGTGTCTCTGTCTCATTTGCGCAATGCCCGCCGTGGCGGAGCGCGGTGCCTGGCTGACATACTGGGATGTGGATGGCGCAATTGATGAGGTGAACTCGCATGCCGGCAAATGGGATGAACTCATCTGTTTTGAGGCCTACTTTGATGAGGACGGGGATCTGGTTGTTCCTGATGAGGACGCAGAGATTCTTGAGGCACTGGCAGCGTCCGGTGCGGCTGTATACCTTTCTCTTGTAAACGATGTACAGCAATGGGACGGCACAGTCGTGCAGAAATCGAGGGAGTTTCTTACCCGCAATCTGTCCACGGAAGAGGCACAGAGCAGGCATGTGGACAAGGTGCTGGAACTCGTTGATACCTATCACCTGAGCGGACTTGAAATCGACTACGAGAATATGAAAAAGGATACCCAGCTCTGGTCCTGGTTTGTATCGTTCATCTCAAGGCTTTCCGGAATCCTTTCAAGGGATGGTGTCAGGCTGCGCGTTGTGATGGAGTCGGGTGCTCCGAAGTATGCCGAATTCCCGGAAGGGCCTGAATACATCTGTATGTGCTATAATCTGTACGGCTATCACAGCGGGCCAGGGCCAAAGGCCGACCGGGAATTTCTTGAGGAAATCGGGCAAAACTGGGCATCCATCCCCGGTGAGCCGCGCATGGCGTTTGCGACAGGCGGTTTTTTATGGGACGAGTCCGGTACTGTGACAAAGGCACTTACAGAAACAGATGCCGCTGAACTGGTTTCCTATATGGGCGTGAAACCTGAGCGGGATGAGGCCAGCATGGCACTGACTGTCCGCATTAATGGCAAAGACGGGGGAACTTTATGGTATGCAGACGGGACAACACTTGCGTACTGGCGTGATGTTTTGGCTGATATGGGATATCACCATTTTGATCTCTTTCGGCTCTCCGGGAATGATCCGGACAGCCTGGATCTGTTCTTAGACTGATAATTCCCGAAGTGGGGGAACAACATGAGCGCAAAGGGAAGACAAATCTGTTTTACGGTTATCCTTGTGATTCTGATTATCCTGCTGATAGGCGGCGGAATCTATCTGAGGCGGCATCCGCTGTATTTCTCGCGGAGTGATACTGTGGATGTCGAGAAGGTAGTGGCAACATACCAGCCCTATAAACCGGTGGAGCAGCCGGCTACGGTGAAACCGACGGAGAGTGCGAGTACCCCGGCCTCCACGTCTACGCCGGTTGCTGCCGCAAATACGCCGGAACCTGCAACGGAGACACCGGGATTGGGTAAAGCGGTGATCACCGTCGCTGATGCGGGCATAGCGCTGGCGACGACGTCACCCATGGCCAATAAGTCCGGTGCTGATCCAGTGCTTGCTGAGCAGGCGGAGCCGATCATCCGGTTTTATACGACAAAGCGTGCCACAGTGTTTACGTTTTCCGGTCTTGGAAATCTCACTGAGGTGACGACAGTGCTGGATGTGCTGCGCAAGACGGGCAGCACAGCCACTTTTTTTGTAACGGAAGAGGAACTTGAAACGAAGCGTGAATTGATACGACTCATCCAGGCCGGCGGAAACAGCCTGGGCATCTCCATGCCGCCCAATGCGTATTCGACGGTGGAAAAGATGCAGGAAGCGCTTACCCGTATGCGGGATGTCCTCACGAATGACTATGGATGCGTATACCAGATCTTTGTCCGTCCAACCTACGGGAGCAATCCCGAGATGCTGATGAATGCCGCAAAGGCGTGTAATCTGCAGGTGATGACGCAGCTCAAGGAAGCTGTACCCGATACAATAAGCCGGGTTAACTATGTCAGTGAGGCGCTTGATGTTGTTGTAAAGCCGAACGAGGGGAAGTATCAACGCGGGGAGATAATCCACTTTCAGCTGGACCTCATCCAGCACAATGATTATCTGGTCAGCCAGCTCGTTGAGAATCTCATCGTCCTTGAGTGCGTTTATCCCGTCATGACAGCAGACGCGGTTGCAGCGGATACTGCCAGACTTTACACGTATCCTCTGCCGGATTCTGCTATCCTGCCCGAGGTCAGAGACAAGATCTATCCAGGTCATCTTGCCGGATATACGAACGAGCAGATTGTGGATGCCATCTCAAAAGGTTATATCGGGATTGACTGGGTGAATACCTCTCACTTTCTGCCAGGCTTTGCGCCGGCTGAAATCCGGAAGCTTGACAAGCGGGGACTGATTGCAAACGACCAGAACTATGTCTTCCTGACATTTGATGACTGGGGCACGGATGAGAACATTGACAGGCTGCTTGAGGTGCTGCGGAAGCACAATGTGAAGGCGACCTTCTTTGTCAGGACGCAGTATGTGCCCAACAATCCCAATCTCCTGCGGGCGATTGCT
>JAFSZW010000249.1 GCA_017458865.1 Clostridia bacterium | reverse complement strand
GGGTGCCGTCTATGCGGACCTCGCGGATGCCGAAGGTCTGCTCATAGCAGTCCTCACCAAAGTGAATGCGTGCGGTATAGAGATACGGCGTGCCCGGCCAGGGCTCCCAGAGATGAGCATCCCTGATGTGAAGAATGCCTTCTCTGCCGTTGGTGGATGCCACGGGGCAGCGGTCCATGTCCAGAATGTCAATGGAAACATCTCCACTGCCGATGACATCGACGGAATAGGAAACATCCCCGTTCAGGCTGGGGACGATGGTGACGTCCTTTATGTAGTCCCTTGGTGTGGAGCACAGACGGACCGGTCTGTTGATGCCGGCATAGTTGAAAAAGTCGAAGGCCGGCAGGTTAATGCCCTTTTCCTGCTGGAGACGCTTTCCTGCCTCAACGGCGGTGATGCCGGGATTGTCCGAACCAAAGAAGGCAGTGCCGCCCTCTGTGCCGATGGGCAGCGTGCTGTGATTGATCCGGTTGTCGACCTCGACTTCAAGTGTGACAGACTCGCCGGGAGCGGCAAATCCGTTAAGTTCCACCTCAAAGGGCAGATAACCGCCGCGGTGCGTTGCAGCTTCCTGTCCGTTGATCAGTATGCGTGCATTGTGCGTAACGGCATCAAAGCGCAGGAATATCCGCTGTCCTTTGAGCAGTGTGGGAATGGTAAAGCTGGTTTTATACCATGCCAGTCCGGCATGGTTTCTGAATGCAGGATCGGGACTCTGGTCGTTGTATGAGGCAGGAACGGCAATGCCCTGCCAGGCATCATCTGCGTTCAGACGGAAGGACCAGATGCCGGAGAGGTCCAGGATGGTACGGGACTGATTGGACTGAGGATACAGCATGTGACGCTCCTTTGAATGGCATGAAAGTTATGCACTGGGACTTATGGAATGGCCATATTCGACACAGAACGATCGAATATGGCCTGCTTTGGTTCAGTCAAAATGGCGGATGCCGAGGTGGGCACCGCAGCTCTCGCGGATGACCAGAGAGCACTCGACAGATGAGTTGAAAGAGATCATTCGGTTTCCCTGAATAGAGGCAATGAGCTCAGCCATGGCGGAGCGGCCGTGCGCGCGCGGATGCAGGTCCACTGTGGTCAGGAAAGGGGTCAGACTCGGGGCGAAGAACGTGTTGTCGCACCCGATGATGGCCATATCCTCCGGCAGACGGATCTTGTGTTTGTGCAGCTGCGAAATGGCGCCGAGCGCGACCAGATCATTTATGGCAAAAATGGCGGTGGGGTAATCCTTCGGTTCAAGGGAACCGAGGAGAATGTTGATCGCCAGCTCGCCTGCAGGTGCATTGCATCCGGTAAGCACGGTATATTCCGGTTTGTTCACACAGCCGTGCAGCTCAACTTCCTCGTGATATGCGCCCTCGCGGATGTTGCTGAACCGGGCTGAGCGTGTGCCGCCGATAAAGGCGATCCGCTTGTGGCCGAGCATGGTCAGGTGCGTCATGCTCTTGCGGACGCAGAGGGACGGGTCTGAGGAGAGCCGGGGGCACTCAAGCCCCTCGATTGGCGGGCCGATTGCCACAAGCGGCATGGCCTGCTGAATCCGTTCAAGACATGCACGGGTGTTTTCCTGGTCCGCTGCGCGCTCAACGGTAAAACCGGCAAGCATAACGCCGGCAGGCCTGTTTGCGAGGAGATCCTCCGTGACGCGCTCAATCGGCGTGTTGTCCGGGTAACTGAAAATAACCGGCACATATCCTGCCTGAATGGCCTCAGAGGTCGCACCCTCACACATGGCAGCATAGTAAGGGTTTGTCTGAGGGGAGAGGACCAGACCGACCACGCGGCTCTCCTGCTTGGGAGAGGCGGCTTTATACCCCACTGCAGAGATGGCCTCCTCGACTTTTGTACGGGCGCCTGCGCTGGCGCTTCCACCGCTGAGGACACGGGAAACGGTAGCAATACTGACGCCGGCATGCTCTGCAACATCATAAATGGTTGGTGTTCTGTCGCTCATGTGGCGCCTCCTTCCAGGAAATAGCTTCTTTTACTTAAAGTCTATTTAACGTCTTATTAAACGTCTGATTCAGATCTGTGCCTCGAATTAACCGGCATATGTGTGTGCGATGGGAATGCAGCGCTGCCGGGTTTCAGAGGAGCGTTGAAAGAAATGAAACAGACATCCAGCTTGATTGCGGATATTCTAGCACAAATCATGAAAGATGACAATTGTAAATTTACAAAGAAAACATGTAAATTTACAAAAAAGTTTTCAAAAAAGTGGGAAAAGCATATTGACAGGCTGAAATGAAAGCAGTAAGATATAGACAGATTTGAGCAGTCCAGGATGGAAACTGGATTGTAAGCGAGTGTAAACACTTACAAAAACAGTTCCGCTGTACGGCTTGGAGAATAATCAATGGAGGTATTCCTGTATGAAAAAGGCAATTGCGATGCTTCTTGCGGCGATCATGATTCTGGCGATGACCAGCTTTGCATTCGCTGATGAGAACAAGGTCCTGACCATCGTGGCATGGGATGCGAACACCACCGGCTATCTGACAGCGCAGAAGGAAGCGTATGAGGCTTCTCATCCTGGCGTGACCATCGAGTACATCGATGTATCATCCCAGGATTATGACACCAAGGTTGCGGCCATGCTCGCCGGCGGCGACACCAGCGATATCTACATGGTCAAGGATATTCCGGCTCTGCTCAACTGGTATGAAGCAGGCTATTCCACCAACATGAATGATTACATTGCCAGTGCCGGATATGACCTCTCCGGTTTCGTTGGAATGGAAACAAACTATGCACCGAATGGTGAGCAGATTGCACTGCCGTTCCGCTCTGACTTTGAAATCCTCTTCTACAACAAGGACTTGTTTGATGCTGCTGGCCTTGCTTATCCGACCAACACGATGAGCTGGGAAGAGTACAAGGAGCTGGCACTCAAGATTGCTGATCCTGCCAATGAAATCTATGGCACGCACTATCACACCTGGCTGTCCACCTGCGTTAACTACACTGTAGCAGACGGCGTGAACACCCTGATTGACGGCGAGTACAGCGATCTGGCTTATTTCTATCAGATCGTTCAGGATCTTGAGGATGCGGGCGCCTGCATGCCTTACACCGAGATCAGCGCAGCTGGCCTGCACTACTCCGGCGCATTCGGCAACGGAAACATCGCCATGATGCCGATGGGCTACTGGTATGTGGCAACCCTCATCAACAACATCGACAACGGCACCTACAACGTGAAGAACTGGGGCCTGGCCTCCATGCCGACCAAGGAAGGCGTTGCTGCAGGTTCTACTTTCGGCAACCTCACCGGCGCCATGATCAATAAGGCAAGCGCCAACAAGGATCTGGCCTGGGATTACATTTCCTGGCTGTGCGGCGAGGAAGGATCCAAGGTCACTGCTTCTACCGGCAACCGTCCGGCATGGGTTTCCGAGGGCGTTGCTGATGTCATGTCCTCCGTACCGGGATTCCCGTCTGACGAGGGCTCCAAGGCGGCTCTGCTTCCGACCTATGTAGCCATCGAAATCCCCGGCTCTGAGTATTCCTCTCAGATTTCCTCCATCCTCGGTGAGGAGCACTCCGCGATCATGACCCGTGAGATCACGATCGAAGAGGGCATCGAGAACATGAACGAGCGTGTTCAGGAACTGCTCGGCAAATAATCATCTCCCGATGAATCCATAGCGGGAAGTGCGGTGTCTCGCACTTCCCGCTTTTTTTACCCGCCCATTATGATTATCTCAAGACCAGGTATGCATCGGCCTGGCGGGGCTTGTACCGGCGTGCCTGATCTGAATCTGTATCCATAGAGTGAAAGGAGCCCCTATGAGTGAGAGTGTTCAGCCGAGGAAAAAGTACAAAATGAGCAAGCTGGAACGGAAAAATACGCTCATTGCCTACAGCTTTCTGGCACCGAATTTCCTTGGCTTTGCTATATTTACGCTGATTCCTGTCGTCCTGTCGGTGATTATGTCGTTCACCGAGTGGAAAGGTGGCTCCCTCACCACCATGAAGTGGGTTGGATTCGATAATTACGCGTCCATCTTCAATACGGCAAAGGTCGGCAAGCAGATGGCCGAGAAAGGCTTTCTTGACGGAATCGTCTATTTCTTCAACAAAGTTGACCTGGGTATTGCACTCAAAAACACGGTATTCTTTACCGTTGTCACGGTGCCGCTCAGCCTCATCTGTGCAGTGCTGCTGGCCATGGTGCTGAACCGTGCGGTAAAGGGTGCGGTTGCATTCCGTGCCATCCTGTTTTTCCCGTATGTCGCCTCCATGGTGGCCATCTGTGTCTGCTGGAATTTCATGCTGATGAAGAACGGACCGGTGAACCAGCTCCTGATGTTTTTCGGCAGTTCGTTCAACAAGAGCTGGACGGCGGACAGTACCATGGCCATGTGGGCCATTGTTCTGGTCAGTGTCTGGCGGAACATGGGTTACTACATGGTCATCTATCTTGCGGCGCTGCAGGGCGTGCCGAGGGAACTGTATGAGGCGGCAACGGTTGACGGTGCCAACAAGGTGCAGCAGTTCTTTAACGTGACGCTGCCCCAGCTCCGTCCAACGACGTTCTTCGCGTCGATCATGCTCATCATTGGCTGCTTCAAGATCTATGACACCGTTGCCATCATGACAAACGGCGGTCCGGGACGCGCAACGAAGATGCTGGTGCTCTACATTTACAATGAGGCGTTTACCAACTTCAACTATGGCGTGGCAAGTGCAATCGCCATGATTCTCCTTGTGATCGTCCTGCTGGTCACCATCGTGCAGTTCAGCATGGAGAACAAGTATTCCAACAACTGAGAAAGGAGGCTGCATCATGTCAAAACAGGCAAAACCGGCTGCGATCAATGACCGGCTGACACCGGGCAAGGTGATCATCTATATTCTGCTGATTCTTGTTTCTGCCTTTACACTGATTCCGTTTGTGTGGATGATTTCAGCCTCCCTCAAGCTGGATCGTGAGGTCTTCACGTTCCCGATGAAGTGGATTCCGGAAACCTTCCACTGGGAAAACTATACCGTCATCTGGACCAAGGTACCGATGCTGACGTATTTCAAGAATACGGCAATCATCGCGATCTCAGTAACCTTTATCCAGACACTGACATCATCCTTCGCAGCATATGCCTTTGCGAAGATGAATTTCAAAGGACGCAACGTCCTGTTCCTCTGCTATATCGGAACCATCGCGGTGCCGTGGCAGGCCTACATGCTGCCGCAGTTTATCCTCATGCGCTCCATGGGCCTGTATGACAAGCTCCAGGCAATCATGGTGCTGCAGGCCTTCTCCGCTTTCGGCGTCTTCCTGATGCGTCAGTTCTATCAGAACGTGCCGACGGATCTGTGTGAGGCAGCGCGCATAGACGGCCTCAGCGAGTACGGCATCTGGGCGCGGATCATGTTGCCGCTCTCAACGGCCGCAATCGCGACGCTCGTAATTTTCACCTTTGTCGGTACATGGAATGACTATATGGGCCCCATGATCTACCTGACCCGTGAGGAAAATAAGACCATCCAAGTCGGTCTTCGCCGGTTCATTCAGGAGAATTCAAGCGATTATCACCTGATCATGGCGGCATCCGTGGTTTCCCTGGTGCCGGTCACCATCGTGTTCCTGTTCCTGCAGCGCTACTTTATTGAGGGCATTGCAACCAGCGGACTCAAAGGATAATAAATGCGGGAGGCATGCTAATGATCCTGACCCTACAGGGCTGCATGGCGGTCGGCAAGACGACCGCGCTGCGCTGGGCAGAGACGCATGCCGCCCGCTTTTGTGTCTGTCATGAGGATGACAGCAAAACACTTGCAATTGTCCATTCCCGCGGTCTCAGGCAGCACGTCTTTGAGGATTACATTGAAATCCAGCGCCTGTATATTAAGGCTGCAATCCGGCGTGCCCGGACCTTTGAAGGCAGGGACGTCCTCATGGATTTCGGGCCGGATGAGACACTGTTCTTTACGCTCAATTACCCGGCCTCAATAGGGCATCCGGACTGGCCTGTTGCGTCGGCACTGGAATCTGAGCTGGCGGAGCTGTCCTGTGTTTTGCCTCGCCGCACGCTTTTCCTTGATGCCGAACCCGATGTCCTGTGTGCTCGCAAGGCCGCAGATTTGACACGCACCAGGGGCAGTTTTGACCACCATCTGAGTCACCTGATGCCCCTCAAGCGCGCCTGGCTGCTTACCCGGCCGGATGTGGACGTGCTTGACACCAACCATCTGACCAGAGATGAGACCGGACAATATGTTCTTGACTGGGCAGAGACCTGGTTTGCGACGGACGGCCCGACAGATTCCGGGGCATCTGGTGATGACCTGTACTGCCGTCCATGAACTATGGTGCCGCTGCATGGCGAAAGAGGTGAGGCAGAACAATGATTACACAGAAACTGGAAAAGGCCCTGCAAAACCCGGCAATTGCGATTGTCAGCGGATCATATTTTCCGGCAGCCGGCGATGCCGCCTGGGCGCAGCTTTCGGCGGCTGACCTGGCGGAAATCCGGGAGATGCAGAGCCATTTTCACGCTATTCCCTATCCGATGCGCTATCTGACAGATTTTCTGGCATTTGTGGAAACCGGCAGCCGTGCGCAGGATGAGACGCCCTATTTTTTGCGCAGAGAAAAGCTCTGCGCTGCGGCGTTGGCCGCCTGTGCAGGGGATGAGGCGGCACTGCGGGATGTGCTTGACGGCATCTGGTGCATCTGCGAGGAGAGCAGCTGGGTGATCAGTGCGCACAATATCAACCCGATTCCGGGTGCACCGCGGCCAGCGGACATGCCGATTCCGGATGTAAGCAATCCGTATATTGACCTGTTTGCGGCCCAAACGGGCATGATCCTCTCGCTTGTCCTCAGTCTGCTTGGCAGCGATCTGGATGCGGTATCCTCGCTGCTTGGCGAGCGGGTCCGGAAAGAGATAAAGGACCGGATCCTTGAGCCGTTCATGCAGCGGGAAGACTTCTGGTGGATGGGAAACATCCGGACGGACCTTTGTAACTGGACGCCGTGGATCCTGTCGAATGTGCTGATGACCGCCTTCCTGCAGATAAGTGACACGGCAGTGCTGAAAGCGCTTTTCCTGCGCTCTGCCGGGATGCTGGACCGCTGGCTTGATGTTATGCCGTCGGACGGCGGCTGCGATGAGGGTGCAGGTTACTGGAACATGGCCGGCGGTGCGCTTCTTGACTGCATTGAGCTATACGAGAAAGCGCTGGGCATGCCCGGTCTTTTTCGGGATGAGACGAAGATCCGGAACATCCTGTCCTTCCCCGTCAGGGCAGAAATCGGCCAGGGATGGTTTATAAACTTTGCTGACTGCGATGCCAGGCCATTCCTCTCTGGCGAGCGCATTGAGGATGCAGGTAATTATCTGCAGGACCCCGCGCTGATGTCGCTCGGCCGGCGGATGCGGGGCAGACTGTCGGATGAATTATCTGATGTGCCGCATTTCTCAAGGCTGCTGAACAAGCTCTTCCATCCTGCATCTGATCCCATCCAGCCTGTCGTCAGGGAGGATGTGTGGCTGCCGGATCTTGAGGTGCGGATCGTCCGCCGGGCGGGCATGACGCTTGCGATAAAGGGCGGGCACAATGGCGAGAATCACAACCACAACGATGTGGGCTCATTCATGCTTTACATGGATGATGAGCCGGTCATTGTGGATGCGGGCAACATGACCTATACCGCAAAGACATTCTCAGATGAACGGTATACGCTGTGGAACGTGCGCTCTGCCTATCACAACGTGCCTATGATTGGCACATTTGAGCAGTCTCCCGGCCGGATATATGCTGCCAGCGATGTCAGATCTCTGCCAGATGGTCTCGCGCTCCGCATGGAAGGCGCCTACGACCCGGCATCCGGCCTCAGGATGCTCAGACGGGAGGCGGTTCTCGCGGACGACGGGACGCTTTCGCTCAGGGATACCATTTCCCTTGCGGTGCCAGAGTGCATCACATGTGTATTCATGTTCCGCGAAACACCGGAATACACGGATGGCATGCTGCGGACAGAG
>JAFSZW010000248.1 GCA_017458865.1 Clostridia bacterium | reverse complement strand
TTTCAGGAGAATCTAGAGAAGGCCTCCAAGGGTGACGGTACCCGGCTGATTCTGCGCCAGCTCAATCTGGCAGGAAATCTGCTGCTGCAGATGGACCAGCCGGCACTGGATGTGCTTAACCGGCTGGGGATCAGCGAAATTGTGGTTGTTGATCACGATTTCTATATTCAGAATGTCTATGATGTCGCTGTGCTTGACAATGTCCGTGCCATGCTGAAACTGAGTGCGGGCGAGGAACTCAGTGTCAGCGGCCTTGAGGATCCGATTTCCGTCGTAGATGAAAACGGTGTAAGACGGATTATCTCGGAGTAAGATTGGTTTTTGAGCAGGATTCAGGAAAATGACAGAAACGAGACGATTGCTTTTTTGCCTGCTGCTGTGTCTGTGCCTTGGCGCATGGAGCACAGCCGGCGCGGAGCTGAACGTGGTTCAGACAGCCTGCAATATCCTGACATTCGATGATGAGTGCCATGTCTACTGCTGTGCACAGGTGCATAATGATTCGGATTACCTGGTCGGGATGGAGCAGGGCCTGTTTCGCCTGATTAGCGGGGACACAGTCCTGGCAGAGGAAAATGTGGAACGGCTCTGGCCGTACTTTGTCGATGCGAATGGCGACGGTTACCTCTTTCAGACAGTCATATTTTATCCGGATGAAGACGGAAATCTCGAGATTCCGTCCATTACGGGGCTGAGCTATCAGCTGGCTTCGATGACGGTACCGGTCTCTGCAGCCAATGAGACACTTCTGGCGGAGGCTGAGATCGAAAGAACGGAGACGGGTGGTTATGTGCTCATCTGCAAATTGCAGAATACGGACAGCGAGACTGCCTGGAATCCGCTGGTTACCTATGGATTGTATACATCGGGCGGCTCCATGCTGTATGCGGACGGGCTCAGCCTTGAGAATACGGGAATCGGCAGCGGAAGTACGCTTGAGCTTCGTTTTGCGGTGAACGCCCAGATTGTAAAGCAGTGGGTCAGCTATGGGGTTGAACCGACTGAGGTGCGTGTTCAGGGATTCTACCGCAGGGATTCGGATTAAACACATAGGTAGGAGTGTGTGGGGATGGAAAAGAAGACGATTAGATCGGGTATGCCTTTTGTGGTAGCGGGAGGCGTGGTGTTTGCGTTTGCCCTGATCTTTGGAATGGGTTCAGGGATCGGGTATGCTGCTGCGGTTGTTCTTGGCGCGGGCGGCTTTGTTGCCGGTAAACGCCTGTTCCCGGACCAGGTCATTGAGGTGGAGAGCGCGCCGAAATCCGGCAATGCCGAGGTGGATGCCCTCATCAGGGAAGCGCGTTCGCAGCTTGAGTCGATTTCTGCCTCGAATGATGCGATCGCAGATCCCCGGATTTCTGCGCAGATCGAGGATATTGAGCAGACAAGCCGGCAGATCCTTGCAAGACTCGAGGAGCAGCCGGATATGCTTGGCTCGCTCAGAACCTTCCTCAGGTATTATCTGCCGACAACCCAGAAACTGCTGGACACCCGCGCCAGCCTTGAGGGCGATGTGAATTCGGGCAGGAATCTTGAGATTGCCAACCGGATTCATGCGGCCGTTGAGCAGGTGCAGGAAGCGCTGCACAAGCAGCTTGAGGCGCTCAACAACTACAGGTTTATTAACCTTGAGAGCGAGATGGACGTGCTGACGGATATGCTGAAGAGCGATGGCCTGATCGACCAGCCGGAGACGGAGGAGATTCCCGCTGAGAGCGCGGAACCGGATCCTTTTGCGGGCCTGTTTGAGAGGAAATCATAATGGGAGAATTTGATCAGTTTGCCCTGATTCCGGAACAGGGGTCGGAACCTGTCAAGAGCCAGCTGGATTCGTCCATGCAGGCGCGTATTGAGCAGAGTGCAGCCAGGTTCAATCTGGCGGACAGTGCAGCCATTCTCGGATTTGGCGCGAGAACGCAGCAGGAGATGACCCGCTTTACGGATGTGGCCCTTAAACAGATGCTCAGTACAGATATTGAGCCGCTGGACGGGCTGATGAAAACGCTGTCGGAACAGATCAGGAGCGTCTCGTTTGAAAAAGAAGCGAAAGGCCTGTTCCGCAAGTTTATGAGGACGCAGACGCCGCTGTCGGAACTGATTGAGATGTACGGCAGGGCAGAGCCCAGGATCAACTCATGTGCGAATGATCTCCTTGACAGGAAGGTTGCCCTGATGCGGGACAGTGCGCTCCTTGAACGGCTGTATACGCGAAATGAGGACCTGTATCGCGAGATCTGTTCCCTGATCGTCATGGGCGATGAGATTGTCGCCCAGGGAAAGGCGTCAGGACGGAACGAGAGCGGTGTGGCAGCCATGGAGCGTCGTGTTCAGGATCTGCGGCTGACGCGGATTGCTTCGACGCAGCTGGCAGCCCAGATCCGTCTGATCCAGGGAAATGATAAACTGACCTGTGAACGACTGCAGACGACGCTTGGCGTGACCATTCCGCTCTGGAAGGCACAGATGGCGACGGCGCTGGGCCTTGCCCGGGCGAATGAGTCCATGCAGGCGCAGCGGCGCGGTGAATCGGAGCTTGAGCGCGGCATCCGCTCAAATATGGATGAGATCTCCCGGCAGAAGGATTCTGTTGAGAAGAATATGCGCGAGATAGAACGCGAGCGCGCGGAGCAGACAGCCCAGACACTGCTGGATGAGCTGGATGAGATTGAGCGTTCGCTGGATGAACAGAAGAAAGCCCGCCAGGGAATTGGCGGTGGCATGTAAGTGAGGGAGGGGAGAAAGATGGCAGCAGCAGCTCAGCAGCAGAAGCCTCAGACGAACCAGAACAGCGGAAAGGCAGCAGGGGCAAAGGCACCCGCAAAGAAACCACTGCCGCAGGCGGTTGGTATCGGAATTATGGTTGTCCTCCTGGTTGCCTCATTGTTTGTCGGAAACATGAGGGCGCTGCAGAAAGTGACGCCGCCTTCATTTATGAAACAGGGGGACGTTGCTTCCATCGTGGAAGACCGTGTGAATGCTGCGGTCAATGCGGAGACCGTTTCAAAGCGGGCGTCCGTTGATTCAAGCCTTTATACCGCGGTTGACAGTGCTGTCAGCGCATTTAAGAGTGCGAAAAATGCCAGGGATCTGAGCCGTGCAGATCAGAATCTGACAACGGCTGTCAGCGAAATGACGGCGGCCGCCAATCGTGTGCTCAGTACCGAGGATCAGCGGGTCCTGTCCAAAGCGCGGGATAATTTTGACGAGCAGGGGAATTTCCTGCGTCAGGAGGCAAGGTCGTTTAATACCAAGGCAGAGAAGGCAAGAGATCTCTATGAGAAACTGCCGACCAGCTTTATCCTGCCGCAGCCTGACTATTATGAGGGCCTGTAAGTCATGAGCATCTTTTCCGGCTGGGAAGCCGGAGACCTGGACCGGCTCAGATCGGTTCTGACCGGGAGCCCGCAGGGCGTTATGATGCTGGCGGTCTTTGTGCTGATCTTTATTGCCTTGACCTTCATCCTCGTGCATATCATCTCGCACCAGATTTCGAATTTTTATATCAGAATTTCGGAGGAGGAGACGGACGATGAGGAGGAGAAAGATAAAGCAGCGGCAGAGATAAAGCCGGACAATACGGAGGCACAGGAGGTGCACAAATGAGGAAAATGACGAAAAGAGTACTGTTTGTTTTTGTGATTGCCTGCATGATCTTTGGGATCGCAGCGGCAGGCGTACCATCCAAGCCATCCAACTTTGAATACTGGTACGATTATGACGGTTCTGTCCTGACAAGCAGCCAGAAGGCGGAGATTTCCGAGTATGGCGAGGCACTCAAGAATGCAACAGGCGACCAGGTTGTAGCAGTCATCGTAACGTTCCTGGATGGCATGGATATTGATGACTATAAGACCGATCTGATTAACCAATGGGGCATAGGGGATTCCAGCAGCAACAATGGCGCGGTTGTCCTGCTTTCAACGGGCGACCGGGAGATTGCAATCGGGACAGGAAAGGGCCTTGACCGCATCATGACGGGCGGCACATCCGGAAACCTGATTGACAATAACTTTGATTACTTTGCCGATGGAAAGTATGGCGCAGGCATGGTTGCCCTTCACATAGATGTCTGCAATTACCTGGCGGATGCGCGTGGCAAGACGCTGCAGCTGGCCTCGTCGAGTTCGAGTGCCGGTAGCAGGAACAATGCAGTTTCCAGCCGGTCATCTTCAGGCAGTGGGGAGGAATCTGGTTTGTTTGAAGGAATTATTGGACTGATTGTTGCCTATATCGTGATCAGTGCGATCGTGAATACCCTGTTTAGAGGCCGGAGCGGCGGTTGCCTGAACTGGCTGTTTATGGGATGGCTCTTCAACAACAATCGCCGTGGCCCGCGCGGCGGCTATGGTGGCGGATTTGGCCCGCGTCCGCCGAGGAATGGCGGATTTGGCAATCCCGGCCCGCGTCCGCCGAGGAGCGGTGGATTTGGCAGCGGAACCCGCAGCAGCGGCGGCAGCCGGAGCTTTGGGGGCGGATCATCCCGTGGCGGCTTTGGCGGCGGATCCCGCGGCAGTTTTGGTGGTGGCTCATCCCGCGGCGGCGGTGCCAGCCGGAAGTTCTGATGCCCGGAAAGGCATACGGAGCCTCACTCAGGCGGGCACTGCCGATATGCGCTGCGGCTGCGATGGCATGCCATATGAGTCGTTGTCCTTATGTTGTAGAGTAACTGATTTGACAGAGCTTCTTTCCGGTGCGAAAGAAGCTTTTTTTGCAGAAAAGGAATGAAATGTGGATAAAATGACGATACAGAATCGTTTTATTGTCAGGGGTGGTTGTCGTGCAGCCGGATAGACCGTATACCGGCGAGGTGTTTGATCAGCTTTATGCACTTTATGGAAATGAAGTGCTGAGAACCGCCTATTATTATATAGGTGAAAAGCAGCGGGCTGAGGACATCTGCCAGGATGTGTTTACAAAGCTGTTTACCTACACGGGCGAGATTACCCCGGGGAAGGAAAAGGCGTGGCTGATCCGCGTGACCATTAATGCGTGCCGGGATTACTGGCGCAGTTCATGGGCAAAACGCGTAATCCTCGGACCGCCGACCATGGAACTGATTCCGGATGAACGGGACATCCTGGAGGAGCGGGCGGAGAAGGAGATGCTGGCCAAAGCGATTCTGGCACTCCCTGCGCAATTCAAAGAGATCATACTGCTGTATTATTACGAGAACTTTACATTACAGGAAATCGCTTCAATGCTGAACATATCGGAGGGAACGGTTGCCAGCCGTCTGGCCCGCGGCCGTTACAAGCTTGAAGCGATGTTGAAGGAGGTGCCCGACAAATGATTCAACTGGATAATCCACAGTCCGTACGTGAACAGCTTGATGCGGGCCTGGCCGGATTCAACTGTCGAACGGATATGCGTGCGCATATCCTGGCAAATGAGGCAAAAAGGACAAGTCGTCGGCGTGCTGCCTTTGTGGTGCCGGCGATTGCAGCAGCAGCGGCACTGATTATTGCAGTCCTTGGGATAACCGGCATTGTCCGGAGGGCGCTTGACGATGATGACTTCTACGTGATTGAGGCCGGCAACGGCACGATTGTCCGCTCCAAACCGGTGATCGATCAGGACTTCGTGCTGACGGTGGAGGACGATCACGCGATCCTCATCCACAACGGGAAACTGTACAGAATGACGCGGATGCTTGACAATCTGGCCGTCCAGGGGCCTGCGGTCGGCGAGGTGACGAATTATTCGGAGAATCCATATGACCACATCCCGGACGACAGCGAAAACATCAGCAATGCGGTGCTCAAGGGAGATGCGATCTACTCGGTCGATGGTCTTGCCGTGACAACGGCACTGCTTGCCGAGGTAGATGGCCAGCTGGCGCTCTTCCAGCGCTCCGGTGAGCATGGATTCGGACTTGACGGGGACAGCCTGCAGGATACCTGCGCGGTGCAGGGGCAGATTGCCTCCATAAGCCTTGATGGTGTGGGAACGCTCGAGGGAGAGCAGGCCGAGCAGGCGATAGCCGTATTAATGGAAAAAGCCCGCCTCGAAAATGCCGAAGCACTTCCGGGCGAGCAGATGCTTGTCATTACACTCAAAAACGGGGTACAGCTGGAGCTCAGCCTGTCCGGGGACCAGCTGATCGGATGCGGCGTATGGGACTGCGCCGAATTCCTCGATACTTTCCGGGCATTAGTCGCAGAGCACACATCGAATCAGGTTGTGTGACTGATCGATTTCATCGACTGACAGCCGGCGCGTCAGGGTTTCGGCCTCGCCAACCTGACTGTCATATGGATCATAGCGCATGAACCGTGTGGGAGGATCGAACTCGGCCTGGAACTGGGAGGCCAATGGAAGCCGCCGCGGATCCAGATGGCCGAAGTAGAAATCGTGCCGTTCACGGCTCCCGGCACGGTATGCGGAGCCGCCGAACGAGCAGTCGGCATAGAGCCAGCCGTACGGTGCAACGTAGAACATGGCCCAGTCATGCATGCCGCAGGAAAGCGGCGCGGTATACAGGCCGGACAGCCAGCGGGCGGGGATGCCGCAACAGCGGCACATTGTGATAAAGGTCAGTGCCTGCACGCCACAATCGCCGCGCAGATTCGCGCAGAAATAGCCTACGATATCCGGAATGGACCGGTAGGAGGGCATGAAGCGGTACGTACACTTTGTCGTGATGAAATCATAAATGCGCCGGGCCATGATGAGCGGATTCTGTTCATCACCCACGATCTGCTTTACCAGTGCTTTCAGGTAAGGCGTAAACAGAATATGCGGCTCAACCTCAGCCAGATCCGCCTCCGTGACGTCTCCCGCCGGGAGATCCGTCGTCACCAGCGCGGGATCTGGCTGTTTGTGATTCATGACGGTTTCCCAGGCAAGGTCCATGGAAACAGTCAGGCCTTTTTCGTACGGCACCTCAAAGTAAGCGGTCCGCTGCGGGGCATCAGACGGTGCGGTATAGACAGGGGTGTGTGAACAGCGGAGAACCTGCGAGGAGACGGTCATCTGGCAGTCTACCGGAAGCGGCAGCCAGAGGCGAATGGTCTCACCTGGTGTCAGGCGGTCGCTCTCAAGCGTGATGGATTCACGCAGTTCCATGCGCACCCGTGCCTGTCCCTTGGTCCGGATGGTGCGGATGATGGAGTCGAGTGCGTCGAATTCCTCATTGCGTTCCCGCTGGATGGTGAGTCCTGTCTCACGGGCGGCATATTCAGATCTCGTTCTGAGCAGATTGCTGATGCAGTTGTTCCGGTAACGGCGCTCTCCGTCGATGTAATGCCAGTCAAGGGTCCGTTCATCTGTCAGGGTGTTAAACTCCGCCTGGGTAAGGTCCGGAATCTTTTCCTGTGCAAGCCGGAGCGCCTCAGATGGGGTAAGCCTGTAAGCGTTTACGGTATCCTCGGCACAGAGCCGGGTAAATTCAAGACGCTTTTTGAGCGCCTCGGGTGCATTGGGCATTTGCACGGTGAGATCTATGAGGCGGTTCATCTCCTCAAACCGGCCTGATGCATAGAGCATGGCAATATCGGATGGAAGAGGATAATTCAGATAGGAAAGATCTGCAATCATATTGACCTCCTGCTGATTGAAACGCCGGCAGAACCGGACCAGTACAGTCGGGCTCTGCCGGCGTATGCGAGGCTGTTGATGGATCAGTCGACAATGGAGCGGACGTATTCGATGATGGCTGCATCCTTCGCATTTGCGAAGAACAGCTCCTTGAAATGAGGACCGGCGACCGCGCCACGGACCAGTTCAGGATCTATGCCCTTGAGGCAGGTGATGAGATCCTTGAGCGTATGAGCGCGCACCTGATCGAGAATCTTCTTGTTGCGCTGCTCGGGAACGACACGCTCCGGCGGATATCCGTTTCCGCTGCCAAAGCCGAAAAGCTTTTCAAAAGTGTACTCAAGATTCAGCTCAGCACCCCATCCGAAGCCCTTGGCAAACGGGAAGGCAACGGCATTGCCGTCATTGATCTGGGCAAACATGAAGCCATCTGAAGGATCTACGACATGTCCGCAGATGACGCCCGGGAAGCTGTTGAGTGCCAGCATGGCGCCCTCACCGGTGCCGCAACCGGTGACAACGTAATCGGCTGCGCCGGAGTTGAGCAGGATGGCAGCCAGAATACCGTTCTGGACATAGGTCAGCTGCGCAGCATCATCTGCTGCGTACATGCCATAGTTGTCCACGACGTGTCCCATGGGCTCGACGACCTTTTTGAGGGCCTTTTCAATCATACTGTTCTTGGCAGCCTGGCTGTTTTCGTTAATCAGTGCAATACGCATAGTTTTTGCTCCTTTTCAGGCAGTATTCTTGTCATGGGGCCGCAGCGTTTCCAGGATTCAATCCGACGTGCCGGCACCATGTACCGGATGCATTCTGTCCGGTTTTTCCTCAGTTACCATACTGCCAAATGCGGAATCTGTCAAGCCGGATTTTGACGGCATTCCGGTTTTGTGCATAAAAAAGTCCATTCCGGTTGTGCTGATCTAATCAGCCCTCAGCCAGAGGATGTCACTGTACCGGATTGAACCATGCGCGAAATTGAGCTATTCCTGTGATAAGATTCATGAGTATCTTCCTTCCCGTCGTTATACGAAATTTCGTATAACGACGGGAAGAGAGTATTTTACACTTGTGAAACTTCCAGCCGACTTTTTTGCCTGATGCTGCGTGATTCATGGAAGTGCAGAAAAACAAACGGCGTGACCGGAGTCACTCGTTTGTATATTGTAAACAGAATAAATGACTGCAGTTCACATGCTGACGAGCGGTGTCCGTTTGAGTACATGGACAAGCAACGTACCTGCAACATAGCAGGCAATCGCCTCGCCAATGGCGACAAAGAGCATGCAGAGCGGCAGCGAAATGGCAGGATCGTAGCAGAAATGAACGACTGCGCCGACGATGATGCCGTTGAATATGACCGGCATGGAGGCAGCCAGCCAGTACTTATCGCGCAGGCGGTAAGTGAAGATGGCAGCGCACAGGGTGGCCAGGGTACCGAACACGATATCCGGAAGCATGGAACCGCCCAGGATGTTTGCCAGGAGACAGCCGACCGCAACCCCAGGGATGGCCTCAGGGAACAGTACCGGCAGAAGGGTGAGGGCCTCAGAGAGGCGTACCTGCACTGCACCGTACGAAATGGGCGCCAGTACCAGCGTCAGTACGGTGTAGATGGCAGCGATCATCGCTGCGAGGGTCAGTTTTTTCGTGTTGAACGAAGAAGGTGACATAGGAGCACTCCTTTCTCAGATCAACCAGAAAACGACAGGCATTCTGTATGCAACAGAAAAAGACGACAATATGCCGCCTATAGTGGGATATGCACTGAGGCGGCACTGCCGCGCGGAGTACACTGGATCCCGGCCCATAGTTTTGTTTAAGGACTGGATGGTTTCGAACAGTCCGACAGGTTGTCGGTGGGGGATTATAACAGAATCAGGGATTGAAAGCAATAGCCCTTGACGGAATTCAGGGAATGGTGTAAATTGATGCACAGTCTCTGACTTGCCTGAAGGGAAGGAGGGAAAAGGTCGGTGACACTGCTTGAATACAGGATCTTTCATGCAGTCATCCAGCAGGGCAGCTTTGCAAAAGCTGCACAGGTGCTGCATATCACGCCGAGCGCGATCAGCCATGCGATCAGCTCGCTTGAGGAGGCATGCGGCTTTTCCCTGTTTATCCGCAGCCGTGCCGGCGTATCGCTGACGCACAATGGCGAGGCAATCTATCCCTTTATCCGGCAGGTGCTGGCAGCAGATGATGTGCTGTGCCAGACGATAGATGAGTATCGGGGCGTCATGCGCGGAACGGTGCGCATCGGCGCATTTGACAGTGTGTGCATTTCATGGCTGCCCGAAATAGTGACCGAATACAAGGCTCATTTCCCGGGTGTGACGGTTGAGATCCATCAGGGAACCTATGCGGATGTGATCAACTGGATCAAGAACGGCATGGTGGATATCGGATTTCTGTCAACGGAATCGACCCAGGAGCTGAACATTCAGCCACTGTATCGGGATCAGCTGATCTGCATTGTTCCGAAAGGATTCAAAACGCATCATCCGGGGCAGATCACGCCGGATGAAATGAAGAGTGAAACGTTTGTGGTTCAGGGAGATGCGGTCGATGCGGATGTCCAGGCGTTTCTGGCCAAGTATCATTTTTCCGTGCAGGCATCCTGCCGTGTAAATGATGATCTGGCAACCATTGCCATGGTCGAAAGCGGCTTTGGAATCTGCATCATGCCCGCACTGATCCTCGAGCGTTATCACGGGTACGTGGACATCTGTTCAATAGAACCCATGGAGTACCGGGAATTCGGCATTGCAATGCTCAATCCGCACATGCTGTCGCCGGCTGTCCGGCAGATGGCCAGGCAGATTGAGGTCTATGCAGAGCGAAAGCGTGCGGAGATGCCGGCGACCAATCACGGCTTTGAGCCGGAGAGGCGGTTCTGACGCCGTGCAGTTTCGCGTGAACCGGAGAATTGGTTCCGACTGCATGCGGTTTTGCAGAGGCCTGAGGCCGCTGCGGCGGATTGGGTGTCAGGAAATGGGACAGCTGTGCTGAAAGCGGCAGGATGTCCAAAAAAGAAGAGAGAAAACGGCCCCTGGCCGATGTCAAGGAGGGAAAACGATGCTGACAACACTGGATATGCAGATTCTGGAGATTCTCTGCGAGGACGCAAAGACAACCGCAGATGAGCTGGCGACAATGACAGGCACCTCTGTGGAGACGGTGCAGGAGAGCATGGAGAAGATGCGCAGAGAGGGCATTCTGGTTGGCGTGCAGACGCTCGTGAACTGGGAGCGCACCGATCGGGAATTTGTGCGGGCGGTTATTGAGGTCAATGTGCAGCCGCAGCGCGAAAAGGGCTTTGATGCGATTGCGCAGCGCATCATGCAGTATGAAGAGGTACGCTCGCTTTATCTGATGAGCGGCGCATATGATCTGCTGGTGGAATGCGAGGCGACAACGCTTCGTGAACTGGCTCAGTTCGTGCACAGCCGTCTTTCTGTCATTGAAGGCGTGACAGGGACAAGCACGCACTTTATGCTCAGGACGTACAAGTATGGCGGGACGATCTTTGAGGCGCCAGCGACTGATATGCGTCAGGCGGTGATGCCCTGATGGATCTCAGTAAAGTGCTGAATCAGCGGGTGGCCTCCGTGCCGCCGAGCGGGATACGGAAATTCTTTGATATCGTGCAGCAGATTCCGGATGCCATCTCGCTGGGTGTCGGTGAGCCGGACTTTGTCACGCCATGGCCGATAAGGGATGCGGCCATTCAGTCCATTGAGGAGGGACGCACGCAGTATACCTCCAACTGGGGACTGCCGCAGCTCAGGGAGAATGTCGCACGTTATCTTAAGACAAGGTATGATGTCTCGTATGACCCGGCGGATGAAATCCTGATTACGGTGGGTGCCAGCGAGGGCATAGACCTTGCCATGCGGGCTCTTGTCGAGCCGGGCGATGAGGTACTCATTCCAGATCCGAGCTACGTCAGCTATTCGCCCTGCGTGATTTTTGCCGGCGGGACACCGGTGCCGGTACGGACATGTGCCGAGGATGGCTTTGCAATAACGCCGGACAACCTCAAAGCTGCGATAACCGATAAGACCAAGGCGCTGATTCTGCCGTATCCCAACAATCCGACCGGCGGCGTCATGGACCGGGAGGCCCTTGTGGCCATTGCGGACTGCCTGCGTGATACCGATATCATGGTGATATCGGATGAAATCTATTCGGAACTCGTCTATGAGGATCATGTGCATACGGCGTTCGCCTCGCTGCCGGGTATGCAGGAGCGGACAATTACGCTGAACGGTTTTTCCAAGGCGTTTGCAATGACCGGCTGGCGTGTCGGCTATGCCTGTGCGCCGCGGGATATTCTGAGACCGATGTTCAGGATCCATCAGTACACCATGCTCTGCGCATCCATGCAGGGCCAGGTAGCGGCAAATCAGGCGCTTGTCCGTGCCTTTTCCAATCAGTATGAGGATGTCCGCCGCATGGTGGCCTCCTATGACCGCAGGCGCCGCCTGATGGTTGAGGGACTCAATGCAATCGGTCTGCCCTGTTTCACGCCGAAAGGCGCCTTCTATGTGTTCCCGAGCATTGCCGGAACGGGCCTGAGCAGTGAGGAATTCTGCACAAGGCTGCTGAAGGAAATGCAGGTTGCCTGTGTGCCGGGGACTGCCTTTGGCACATCCGGTGAAGGGTTCATCCGCTGTTCCTATGCAACGGGCATTGAGAAGCTGCGCGAGGCATTGAAGCGAATGGGAACCTTTGTAGGGCGTCAAATGTGACACAAATGTGGCAAAGTGATGAACCTTTCAAGGCAAATCGCCGCGCCCATTGTTTTTTGAGGCTGCCGCATGTATAATAATCGCGCTGAATTCATATCAAAATTTAGTATACTTGGAGGTTGGGACATTCAATGAAAAAGGGATTGTTTCTTGTTATGCTGATCCTTGCCCTGCTGACTGCCGGTTTTGCCATGGCAGAAAGCGCGGAGGATCCGGTTCTGGCGACTGCGGCGGACGGTGAGCTGTCCGTGACGCTGTCTGAGGTTAAGGATGATTATGACAGCATGCTTGCATACTATGCATATATGTACAGCATGTATGGCACGACGGTGGATGAATATGATACCGCATTCCAGGCAGAGGTCGCACAGTCTGTTGTCGGAAATACCATATCCGTCAAGGCCGTAACCAAATGGGCTGAGGAAAACGGATATGAGATGACGGATGAGCGTCTGGCTGATATTGTAAATGCAGCGCAGGGCGAGCTGGACGCCGCACGCGAGGAGTACAGGTCCTATCTTGGCGCCTATGGCGTTCAGGGCGAGGAACTCGACAAGATGGTTGATGAAGAACTCGCAGCCAGCGGTTATACCCTTGATGCAGTGATCGAGAATCAGAAACTGCAGGACGTGATCGACTTCATTACCACGAAAGCATCCGATGGCATTACGGTCACCGAGGATGAGGTCAGGGCTCACTTTGATTCTGCGCTTGAGGAGCAGAAAAAGAGCTATGATGAGAGCATTGACAATTACATCAACGACTATATTTCCGGCAAGGAATCCCTCTATACGCCGGAGGGTGTGCGCATTGTCAAGGTGATTTACTTTGAGCCGGATACAGATGAGGCCGGAACGTCAGAGGCGACTGCTGCTGAGGCGACGCCTGCAGAGACCAGTGCTACAGATGCAGAGGCAACACCTGATGAATCTGCGAAGGAACTGACCGGTGCAAGCCTTGCAGAGTCCGTCCACCAGATGATCGTGGATGGAACCATGACCTTTGATGCCGCGATGGCTGCCTACAACCAGGATACCTCCTCTGCAGATGAGATGCAGGCCGGATACCCGATCGCTGCGGGCAGCACCTATTACAGCACTGAGTTCACGGATACCGCAATGGCATTGGCCAATATCGGCGATGTTTCCGACGTGCTGGTAACGGATTATGGCTGCTTCATCTTTATGTATGATCATGACATTGAAGCCGCTACTGCTGTGTTTGAGGATCATGTGGAAGCGGAAACGACTGAACTGCTTGAAAGCAAGAAGGAAGAGGCTTATTCCGAGCTTCTCAACACCATCGTTGAGCAGGCGAACATCCAGATGAACGACCTTACCCCGCTTTACCACGTGTATACCGGTGAGGCGATGAACGAGTACAAGGGATTTGCGCTGACCAAAGATGCGGCAACGCTGTTTGACAAGCCAGCCGGTGACGCAGTGGCCAATCTTGAAAGCGGCGTCTCGGTTGAGATTCTCGGAACGATTGAGGTTGAGGGCACGGAATTCGCGTTTGTCAGCGTGCTTGGAACCGAACTCAAGGGATATCTCGCGACAGCGAGTCTTGAAACTGCCGATGAGGCAGCGGCCTACGAGAATGACAATACTGGCAAGATTGAGACGCTCAAGGTCGAGTCTGCACTGCCGATCTTTACCATGATCATGAAAGATGGCAGCGTCATGTACGGCGAGCTCTATCCGGCTCAGGCGCCGGAGACGGTTGCCAACTTTGTGGATCTTGCCAATCAGAGTTTCTATGATGGTCTGATTTTCCACCGTGTGATCCCTGGCTTTGTCATCCAGGGCGGCGATCCCAATGGTGATGGAACCGGCGGACCGTCATATTCCATCAAGGGCGAGTTCACGGCCAATGGCGTTGAGAATACACTCTCTCACACGCGCGGTGTGCTTTCCATGGCCCGTGCCAGTGATTTCGACTCTGCCGGCAGCCAGTTCTTCATCATGCATGCCGACGGCACTACGCTCGACGGCAACTATGCGGCATTTGGCCTCCTGCTCGGCGGATATGATACACTGGATATCATTGCCTCCGTTCCGACGGACTCCAATGACAAACCGCGTGATGATCAGGTGATTCGTACGGTCTTTGTTGAGACCCACGGTGAAACCTACGAATTCAACAAGATCGCTGACTGATGACTGAATTCAGCGGCTGATCCGCTAAAAGCTCAGAATTCGAGTCGGGAAAACGATAATTTATACGTAAAAAGGCTGTCTCACAGCATGGTGAGACAGCCTTTTGATATTTTGGCGGATTACGGTGCGATGATGACGGCCTGTTCCTGAGCTTTCAGGCAGAGCTCAGCGGCCTTGAAAGCATGGGCCTGGGTCATTGCCTTCTCTGTCCGGTTCAGGCAGTCCAGAATCAGTCCGCCAAAGAACGGGAAACCGGTTTTTCCTGTTGCGTCAAAGTACTGTTCGCCTTTGCCGTTTACCAGGTAAACATGGTTTCCGCCATTCTGCTCAGAGGCGAGGTTGATATATTTCCGGATTTCAATGAATCCGTCGGTGCCGAGAATCAGCGTCCGGCCATCTCCCCAGGTCCGAAGGCCCTGCGGGGTGAACCAGTCGACACGGAAATAGTTCGTCGTGCCGTTTTTGCCGGTCAGGGCGCAGTCGCCGAAATCGTCCAGTTCGGGGTATTCCGGGTGACCGTAATTGCCGATCCGGGCAAGGGTGACCGTGGCATCCTCCTCGCCGGCAAAGTGCAGGTACTGCTCGATCTGGTGACTTCCGATATCACAGAGGATACCGCCATATTTGGCTTTCTCAAAGAACCAGGCAGGGCGGTTTCCGGCACCGAGACGGTGCGGACCGAAACCGGTAACGCTGATGACCTTTCCGATTTCGCCGGCATCAATCAGGTAACCTGCCATGATGGCACCCTCAACGTGCAGGCGCTCGGAATAGTACACCATGTACTTTTTGCCGGTCCTTGCGACGGTTTCCTTTGCCTTTTCAAGCTGCGCCATGGTTGTAAAGGGCGCCTTGTCGGTAAAGTAATCCTTTCCGTGTTCCAGAACCTTTACGCCGAAGGGGCCGCGCTCTGAGGTTACGGCCGCGGCGGCGATCATCATGGTGTCTTTGTCCTCAAGCACCTGCGCCTCACTCTCGGCCGGTGTGGCCTGCGGGTACATCTTAAGGAAATGGGCAACCCTTTCAGGCTCCGGATCCCAGATGTACTTGAGGGTTGCACCGGCCTCGGTCAGGGCGTTGCACATGCCGTATATATGGCCATGGTCCAGCCGGCATACAGAAAAGACAAATTCACCGGGTTTCACGACGGCTTTCTTTTCACCCACCGGAGCGTAATTCATGCCATCTGCCGCGTTCATTTTCATACTGCTACTCCTTGCTGCGGCAAAGTGCCGCGTTGCCTGTTATTTCTTCTGCGCATAGTCGCTGCCGACGGTAATGGCAGGCCCGCCGAGATCCATTTCTGATTTGGACTTCTCATAGAAATGCGGAACGGATTTCATGATGCCCTCCACGGTGTAGAAGGGATCATCCGGCCTGAGCGGCAGATCCACTGCTGTTTTCATCGCACCGGCCTTGTAAATCGCGGTGATCAGCTCAATTGTCCGACGGCCGTCCTCAGCGGTAATCGCGACATCTGTGCCCTTCTCAATTGCGGACAGGACGTTGTCAATCTGGCCGTCGTGCCCGATGTAGGGGACCGGCGGCAGGCCATCTGCAAAGGCACTGATTTCCGATTCCAGCGCCTCATTCCGCTGTGGGAATCCATTGGGCAGAGAGACTGAGGCGTACACCGAGAAGGGCGCAGCAATCTTGGCTTTTTCGCACTGGAAGGTCAGCGTTTGGTCCTCCCCGTGATCGACAACGGATGCGGTCAGGGAAGCAAGAGCGCCCGGATACTCAAGGATGGAGATCGAGAGGTCTTCTACCTCAGCGTTGTCGTGGGCGGTATTGGCCAGCACGCTGGTCACGCGATTCGGGAGGCCCATCATCCAGCCGAGCATGTCAATGTGGTGTACGGCATGATTGAGCGTGCATCCGCCGCCTTCCTTTTCCCAGGTGCCGCGCCACCAGAGGTCATAGTAGCAGTGTCCGCGCCACCACAGGGAGTCAATTGATGCATGTCTTACCGGGCCGGCAATGCCGGAATCAAGCAGGGCCTTAAGGTCCCGGATCGGTTTGCGGAAACGGTTCTGCGCGATGATGGACAGTTTGGTGCCAGTCTCATCCCGGACACGGATCATCTCATCGCACTCTGCAAGGGACGGTGCCATGGGCTTTTCGCAGATCACATGCTTGCCGGCTTTCATGCCATTGATGGAGATTTGGGCATGGACGTAGGGTGGCGTGCATACATCCATCAGCGTGATATCCTCGCGCCCGAGGACATCCTTATGATCCAGGTATACATCGCAGTCCAGATTGTACTTTTCCTTTACGGCCTGTGCCTTGCCGGGGATGATGTCAACCAGTGCAGCAATGTGAACCCGTTCCGGGAAAAGCAGATAGGCATGGATGTGCGAGTGCGAGATATTGCCGGTGCCAATGATTGCAACCTGTATCATTAGAGCAATCCTTTCTTTGATAAACAGGCGCTGCGCACTGGGCGCGGCGCCTGTCGGGGGTCAGTGTTCAGTTGGTTTAATCAGAGATCAGTGAGCAGC
Source organism: Clostridia bacterium (assembly GCA_017458865.1). Classification (GTDB taxonomy): domain Bacteria; phylum Bacillota; class Clostridia; order Christensenellales; family Aristaeellaceae; genus Ventricola. The sequence goes on along the minus strand of JAFSZW010000248.1, from coordinate 3,099 downwards.
ATCCCATGCGGCATACTTCTCATCCATGACAGCCTTGCCGCCCATGTCCATGTACTGCTGGAGCATGTCCTTGTAAAGGGCGCTGCACTCTTCAGCAGAGGAGGCCATGGTGCACTTGACCAGGATTTCCTGCTCATAGGCGTTCAGGGTGGTGCCGTACTTGGAGTTGTTCTCAAGCGGTACATCAAAGTGGAATCCGCCGAGGATGGCATCATAGTTGCCTACGATGTACTCCTCTTCGAAGAGGTCTGCAAAGCCCTGATAGGACAGCGCCTGAGCCTTCATGGTCTTCTCGGCAGTGTCGAGCCACTGGCCGTTGACGAGCAGCGTGTAGTCGATGTTCTGCATGGAGTTGTAGACCATGTCATGATGATCGTTGTCCACGTCCTTGACGACCGGGATGCCATCCTCGTTCAGGTCGGAGGTAATGCCCTCAAGACCGTTCTGGAGGAAGTAGATGGTGTCATACTGGCACAGCCAGTCAAGATACATGATGGCAGCTTCCGGATGCTGAGAATAAACCGGAATGAAGTTCAGCAGGCCGGCAGCGGCATACACAGGATGATAGTACTTGGTCGGATCGGTAACGGACTCGAAGCAGTTAACCGGGGAGAGCATTGCATCCGGCTCATAGGCGCGCAGAGAGGCAAGGATGCCAGGGGATACGCGGATCGGATGGTCATAGTTGCCGGTATAGCCGCCAGCCTTGCCGGAGGTTACATCCTGCCAGTCCTGGTTGTTGGCATCGAGTGCGAAGTCGGGGGATACGAGGCCTTCACGATACAGGGTGTTCAGATAGAGCAGATAGTCCTCATAGCCGTCATGTGCCACAGTGGGCTCGCAGGCCAGCGTGCGGGCGGAAAGATCCTTGTAGAAGGACCACTGGAGCTGCAGGTTGTAGCGAAGGTCTCTCTGCAGCGCATAGGGGATGCAGCCGCCTTCAACATTGCCGGGGTTCTGGTCGCGGAATGCGCGGAGAACGTCGACAAACTCGGCCTTGGTCTTGGGCATTTCCATGCCAAGCTTCTTGACCCAGTCCTCACGCAGGAACATGCCCATCCAGGCGACGACGACGCGGCGGGCCGGAATGGCGTACTGGCCGCCGGCGAATTTGCCGAACTCAAGCACTTCATCGCCAAGGAAGGCCTTGAGCGTGGGGCCGTACTGCTCCACATAGTCGCTCAGCTCAATGACACCGCCCTGATTGACGTAGTCAGTGACGATGGACTCATTGTAGGTGAAGCAGATGTCGGGGCAGGATGATTCATCCATCATCAGGGTAGCGAGTTTGGACTCTTCCTCAGAACGCGGGATTACGACCCATTCAATATTGATGTTCCTGGGATCGCCGAAGTTTTCCTGGATCCATTTGGTCCAGTAGTTGTTGTCCGGAGCAGTGCCGCCGGTGTTGCCGCGGTCGAAGACGGATACTTTCAGGGTGATGGGTGTGTCATACCGGAACACTTCGTCCGCCAGGGCGGGGACGATGGACATCACCGAAAGAAGCAGCGCAAGCGCCAGAATCAGGGACCATGTCTTTTTCATTGGGAACCTCCTTCTGAAATAAAAAAAATTTATTGTACCGGATCATACCGGTTTCAACCTGGACGTTTACTCTTTCACCGCGCCGATCATGACGCCCTGAACGAAGTATTTCTGCAGGAACGGATAGACAATCAGGATCGGCACTGTGGAGAATACGACAGCCGCGCACTGGATGGTTTCAGCCAGGACGGCATTCTTTCCGCCTTCGACCATGCTCACATCGGAGGAGGAGGAGGCAAAGACAACCTGGTACAGTTTCATCTGCAGTGTGAACTTGCTTGAGGTATTGATGTAGTAGCGGACGTCTGCATAGTTGTTCCAGCGGGCGACGGCATAGAACAGTGCGATGGTCGCAAGCGACGGCGTGGAGAGGGGCAGGATGATCCTGAACAGGATCTGCAGATCGTTGCACCCGTCGAGCTTTGCGCTTTCCTCAAGCGATGAGGGCACGGATTCAAAGAAGTTGCGCAGGATGATCGTATTGTAGGTGCTCGTCATGATGGGCAGCACCAGAGACCAGGGACTGTCAATGAGGCCCATCCGCTTGACCCAGAGGAAGTTGGCGATGGTGCCGCCGGTGAAATACATCGGAATCAGCACAAGGATCATCAGGACCTTCCGGCCGGGCAGGTAATGCCGGCTGAGCGGATAGGCGAGCAGGATTGTGGAAATCATGGAGAAGAGCGTATAGATAAGCGTCCACTCCACTGAGAACCACATGGACCGGATCATGGTTGGGTCATTGAAGACAGATGCGTAGGCATTGAAATCAATTTCCTTGGGCAGGAAAAACACCTTGCCTGCCAGAACAGGCGCACGGCCTGAAATGGATTTGGCAATAACGTGAATGACCGGCAGGATGCACAGGAGCACAAAGAGGGTCAGAATCACGTTGAAGACGATTTCCGAGCCGAGATAGCGCCGGCCTTTGGCCACGCGGGGTTTAGGCGTGCTGCTCAAAACAGACCCCCCTCTCCCATGCGGCGGGTAATCATGTTGGCGCCGAGCACGAAGCACATGTTCACAACGGAGCCGAAGATGTCGACGGCGGTTGCAAACGGATACTGGCGGTTCAGAATGCCGCGGTCATACACGAAAGTTGAGATAACATCGGCGGAGTTGCGGACCATATTGTTCATCATGACATAGGGCCGCTCGAAGCCGATGCCTACCATCTGGCCCAGCTGGAGGATCAGCATGATCACGATGGTCGGCATGATGCAGGGCAGCGTTACATACCAGATGCGGCGGAGCCGGCCGCAGCCGTCCACCTCTGCTGCCTCATACAGTTCGGTGTTGACGCCGGAAATGGCGGCCAGGTAGATGATGGTGCCCCAGCCTGCGCTCTGCCAGATGCCGGTGACCACATACATGATGACCCAGTTGTGCTCATCCATGAGGAAGTTGACGGACGTGCCGCCCATCGACATGATGAGGCTGTTGATCGGGCCGTTTGTGCCGAAGATGTTCGAAACCAGGGAGCCGATGATGACCCAGGAAAGGAAGTGGGGCAGATACATCAGCGTCTGGTACAGCTTCTTGACCTTAAGGGAA
>JAFSZW010000247.1 GCA_017458865.1 Clostridia bacterium | reverse complement strand
TGGGATGACCAGATCATTACCCGCTTTGAGCGGTTCCATGACATTCTGGATGAGTACAATCAGCATATGGATCTGACCGCTGTTCTTGATGAGGACGAGCGGATTGACCGGCATGATCTGGACAGCGTGGCGCTGCTCTCTGCAGTCAATTTGCCGGCGGGAACCGGGATGATTGATGTGGGAACGGGTGCCGGCTTTCCCGGCATCCCGTTGCTCATTCTGCGCCCGGATCTTCATCTGACGCTGCTGGATGCACAGCAGAAACGCTGCATGTTCCTGAAAGAGGCACTGCGCAGCCTTGGTCTTGAGGCAGAGGTGGTGCATGCACGGGCGGAGGATGCAGGCCGGGATCCTGCACTGCGGGAGCGGTTTGATTTCGCTGTTTCAAGGGCCGTAGCAGCCATGGGCGTCCTGCAGGAATTAATGCTTCCGTTGGTCCGTGTAGGCGGCAGTGCGGTGGCGTGGAAGGGTCCTCGTGGCCTTGAGGAGATGGAAAGCGCGAAACGAGCGGCTTTCCTGCTGGGCGGACAGTTCCGGGAACCAGTTCGGGTAAATATCCCGGAGCGTGAGGATTGGCAGCATCTGCTGTTTGTGACAGAAAAGGTAAAGACAACTCCGAAGGCCTACCCCAGGAAAGCAGGGGTGCCGTCAAAAAAACCGTTGGCGTAAGAGGGCAGGAGAAGTCTGAACGAATTAGTGTTGTAGGTGGAAGACTCTGGAAGCCTAAATAGGCATACGATGTCCCTTTCACCCTAAATTCGATTTTTTACACACACATCTTCCAAACAAATGAAATGCTCTCCGACCTGCCGACCCATAGTTGGGACGGGGATTGGAGGGCAATCTGTTTCAAGTTGTCCGGGTCAGTTAGCCTTCGGGAGACTCCAGTGGTAGTGCGCAGCAAGGATTCGAATAATGACGGTAACCAGTGCGCCCAGAAACATGGAGGGGAATACGTCCAGTATGCTGTGCACGTAAAAGTAGACGATGGCACCGGCAAGGGAAGCACAGGCATAGATGTGCTTGACGAAGATATAGGGACGGTCCCCGGCAAGGACATCGCGGACAACGCCTCCGCCGACGCCTGTAATCACGCCCAGTGTGATTGCGAAAAACATGTTGCTGCCGTATCCGGCATTCTGAACGGCATTGACACCAACGGTAGTGAAGATGCCGAGACCCAGGGCATCTGCGAGGAACACAATGCGGTCCATGTGGTGGACCTGCAGAAAACGGGAACGGCGAACAGCCGGGATAAATGTGATGATGGATGCAATGACAGCCGTAAGCGCGTAATATGGGCTGGTAAACATGGCCGGGGGGATCCGCCCCAGGAGGAGATCACGGAAAATGCCGCCGCCACAGGCGGTGGTGAGACCCATGATACAGACACCAAGCATATCCATGTTCTTCCGGATGCCGGTAATGGCGCCGGAAATAGCGAAGGAAATGGTTCCAATCAGTTCGAGCAGGATAATCAGGTACATGCAGGTCCTCCAGATGTGTACTGTGGGATTGACGTCTGTATTATCACCATTTTCCGTATCTTGTCAAGATGGTACAAAAGAAGTGCGAAGTGTGGTATACTAGCGTTCTGTGCGGGTGGAACAGGCTTTAATGAGGCAGGCACAGATGCGGAATATGTTTAACTGAGCCTGATAAATGCCTGAATGCTGATATGGAGGAGGCGAAAACGTCGGATGGACATCACGATGCTGGGGACGATTATGGCACTGGCATGGCCGACCATGCTGGAGCAGCTGATGCAGACAGCGGTGCAGTACATAGACACGGCCATGGTTGGCTCGCTGGGCACTCAGGCAACGGCTGCAGTTGGTGCGACGAGTACGGTGAACTGGTTGATTGGCAGCACCATTTCGGCTATAGGCATCGGCTTTCTGGCGTTTATTGCACAGTCGTACGGTGCAGGAAAATATGCAAAAGCAAAGCGTGCGAGTGCACAGGCAGTTTTTATGGTGCTGGTTATGGGCACAGCGATAACTGCACTGACCGTTGGCCTGAGTGGAATGGTACCGGTCTGGATGCGCGTGGATCCGGCGATTCGTGAGCTGACGAGCCGCTATTTCCTCATTCTGTATACGCCAATGCTGTTCAGGACAGCCAGCATTATTCTGGGCACAGTACTGAGAAGCGTTGGCGACACAAGAACGCCCATGCGGGTTGGCATTGTGGTCAATGTACTGAATGTGCTGCTGAACTTTC
>JAFSZW010000246.1 GCA_017458865.1 Clostridia bacterium | reverse complement strand
GTCTCTTCTGCGTTCCATACCGGCGTTGCAAGGCCTTCATCTGCCTGTCGGCAGGACCTTTACAATATGCAAAAAAGCACTCACGGATGCCGTAAGCGCCTGTATTTCCTGTCTCACATTCCGGGCAAAGCCTGATCCTGTCGGCCAGCACTTCAAATACCGAGACGCAATTCCCGTCAACAGATGCGTTGATGCAGCCTTCGCCAATGCACAGCAACACCTCCGTGCCTGAAATGCTCAATGGCAACGCAGCCGAACAAAGCCTTCACCGGGATCCTGCACTTAACAGAAACGCACTCAGAATGCGGCAAATTGGCGCAGTTGCGGCGTTGGCTGGACGGTGGGCCTGATCTGAGAAGGCATGCTGCAGTGCGGGAAAAGTGCCGGTTCAGTCCGCCCGGGCCTTATGCTGCCTGCAGCGCGACGGCATGCCGAGTGCCATGTTTATTGCCTCTGCGACGCCTGCATCATCATTGCTCAGCGTCAGGTATCTGCAGGTCTCAAGAACGCGCTGACTGGCGTTGCCCATGGCGACGCTTTTTGAGACACGCTCAAGCATATCGAGGTCATTCTCCTCATCCCCAACGGCCATAATGGACTCGGGACCTATGCCCATCTGCGCTGCGACAGCAAGCAGCGTCTGTCCCTTGCCAACGCCAAGCGGCATAACCTCTACAATGTCCGGGGCAGACCGGGTCACCTGCACGTCCGGGCACGTCCTGATAAGTTTCATCCGGACAGCCTCAGTGATCTCGGACGGCAAATGTGCCCAGCCGGGCTCCTCCATGCAGTAGAACTTGAGGATCCCCCGGTCCGCACTTGCCCTCAGTGCCTCAGCGCCTCGGTGCTCGCCGATCAGATTTCGTGAAAGGAGGTGATAATGGTGATCCGGTGACCTGGCTATGGTCGACACCCATCCAGGCTCAAAGGCATTGATCATGATCCCGTACGGGATCAGCACATCAAGAACCCGGTGTGCGGTTTCAGGTTTGAATGTGCTTTTGACCATCTGCCTGCCATCCGGCAACGGGCCCGCGTAGGCAACTGCTCCATTGCAGCAGATCATGCCCATCTCAAGCGCATCCCGGCGAAGGAAGTCCGTAACATCCTCAGGCAGACGTCCTGTCGATATGAAGACGGCCAGACCGGCCTCCTGCGCTGTCCGGATGGCCCGGATATTCTCTGGATGGATGGTCTTGTGATCACTCAGCAAAAGCGTTCCATCCATGTCCAGTGCGATCAGCTTAACCCCGTTATTATCCATTTTCTCTCCTGTTCCATCATCATTTCAGGTCAGACACTTTAATTCCCGCCTCAGATCTGACCGCTCAGTCCTCCGGGCGTGTATATGGATACGCTGTCTGGATCGTTTTGCCTTTCAGGTAGGCCAGCGCGCCGGATGTATGAAAGGTCATGCGTGTTGCCCAGAGATGCTGATGCCGGACACCAAGCTGCCGGTTCAGCATTCTGTCCCCATACTTGTCATCTCCAAGAATCGGATGCCCGATATGGGATAAATGCGCCCGTATCTGATGCGTCCTGCCTGTGAACAGTGACACCTCAAGGCGCGAAAATCTGCCGGATTCAAGCACCCGGTATCCCGTTTTAACAGGCACTGCGCCGTGAGCAGGATAATCTGTTATGGATACCCGCGCGATGCGGTCATCCTTGCGAAGCCATGCCTCAAGAACAGCCGTCTGCTTTGATGGGCAGCCCTTCACATCACATGTATAGATCTTATCTATATCCCGGCTTTCAAACGCAGCAAGTCCTGCCTCAGCGCTGGCCGCATCTTTCGCAAACATGAGCAGACCGCCGGTCATGACGTCCAGCCGGTGACAGAGCACCACATCCGTGTTCTCCCCCCGCCTGCCAAGCATCCCCCTGACCAGGTCGAGCGCATTGTTCCCTATGGCTGATCCGCTCTCACTCTGAGACATCAGGCCATACGGCTTGTCAATCACCAGGATATGCTCATCCTCATAGACAACAGGCGGCACAGACGCATCTGCCTGGAGAGTCTGCAGATATGCTTTCGGCCAGTAGACAGTGAGCACCTGCCCCACGCCAAGGACCGGGTCACCTGTGATGCGAACCCCATCCACCTTGGCGCTTCGGGCCTTGATCACATCCCGGATAATCCGCACCGGCACATCATCCACCTCATGCCGCAGAAAATCCGAGAGGACCTGCTGCGCATCCCGTGAGCTGATTACCCATTCCATCCAGGATTCCTCCTTTGATAAACTTCTCTTTAGCTGAGGATTAGAATTCGCATTCAGGCATATGGTTTTGCGTTGCGGGCTGCAAAGAGATGTTCTTTACCTTTTTTGCCCTTTAACTGCACCGCTTTTTCAAAGCAACACCGTGAGATAGGCCCGCAGCCTTTCCTCCACCCGCAGTTTATGCGCGTAATCCGACAGCAGCGGGATGTTCTTTTCTTTTCGAGAGGCATACCGCTTAAACGCATCTGGAACGATCTGAACATCTGTGTGATTCCGCGGCCTCAAAACATCACAGAGCAACCGTTCGGCCGAGTATCCTCTGACGGTATTGCCGCCCGGTGTTTTCAGATCCACAACGCCGAGACTGTAGAAAGGTTCTTTGGATCCGCTGCAAATAATCTCTTCCCGTTTCGGACCAGATAGATTATACGTTGCAGGAAAAGCCATGTGGAATCGTGTGGGCATTGTCCGTCAGGTCACACAAAAGCAGTGCCGTATCAAGCGAATAGATGCCCCGCTTAAAACGGCTCTGGACATTCACAAATTCGTCTTCCCACACGTCGGGCAGTGTGTATACTCCGCGGGATGCCTTTTCAAGCTCACCTGTGTCTGACAGATATTTTAGTATTCCACGAGATATTCCAGCGCGGGAAACC
>JAFSZW010000245.1 GCA_017458865.1 Clostridia bacterium | reverse complement strand
TCAGCGGCTGGAATACCGGCACCGTTACAACGATGCAAGGGATGTTCCAGAAATGCAGCAGCCTGACGGATCTTGATGCGCTCAGCGACTGGAATACGGCCGCCGTCACGGATATGCACGACATGTTTGATAACTGCAGCAGTCTGACGAGCATCGCCGGAATCAGCGGCTGGAATACCGGCAGCGTCACGCAGATGACCAGCATGTTTGCTGGCTGCGCTGCTCTTCAGGCTGCGGACCTGCACAACTGGAATACCGGAAATGTACAATATCTCGGCTCTATGTTTGCCAAATGTGCCGCACTGACAAGCGTGAACCTGAATGGCTGGGATACCGGCAAGGTACAGAATGTCAAAGGCATATTCTCCGGTTGCAGCAGTCTTGCGAGTGCGGCACTGAACAACTGGAAGCTGAACGCCGTTACCGGGGTCAATACTGCGCCTTTACAGAACATGTTCGATGGCTGCAGTAGCCTGTCGAGTCTCGATCTGCGTAACTGGGACATGACGAACGTCAAGGATACAAGTGAGATGTTTTCCGGCAGCTCCAGCCTTGTAAGCCTGAACCTGAGCGGCTGGGATGTGAGCAGTGTCACGAATATGAGGAATATGTTCTCCGGCTGCAGCGCCCTGACGACCCTGAACGTCAGCGGCTGGGATGTGAGCAGCGCCGTCTATATGGAGAATATGTTCGAAAACTGCTCCAATTTGCCGAATACAGACGCTGTCAGCGGCTGGGATGTGAGCAGCGCCGTCTATATGGGAAACATGTTCAAAAACTGTGTCAGCCTGACGAGCGTGGACCTGCACAATTGGAGCTCATGCAGTGCTGAGAGTATGTACAGCATGTTTTACGGTTGCGGCGCGCTCAAGACCGTGAATCTGGCCGGCTGGGACACGGGCAAGGTCAAGGATATGCGGAACATGTTTTACGGTTGCACCAATCTCACGAGCGTGGACTTACGTAACTGGAGCATTGCGAACATCACCACGAGTTACAGTGGCGTTAATTCCATGTTTTACGGCTGTGGCAGTCTCAAAAGTTTGGATCTGAGCACCTGGCACACGAACGGCGCCAAGATGATGGACGGTATGTTCTCTGGCTGTACGGGACTTGAGAGCCTGAACGTCAGCGGCTGGGATACGAGCACAGTCACAACCACGGCCTACATGTTCTCCGACTGCACGAATCTCAAAACCATCACCGGCATTGGCAACTGGAATGTGAGCAGCGTCTCAAACGGCATGGATCGGATGTTCAAAGACTGCAGCAGCCTCACGAGTCTTGACCTTAGCGGCTGGGGTGCGACGACCGGGAACGTGAAAGATATGTCCCAAATGTTCGCCGACTGTTCTGCGCTGAAGACGCTGAACCTCACGGGCTGGGATGTGAGCAGCGTCACGACGATGGGTGCCATGTTCCAGAACTGCGTCAAGCTCCAGCAGATCGCCGGCATCGGGGGCTGGAATCCTGTCAGCGTTACGACGATGGGCGTCATGTTCGATCACTGCGACAGCCTCGTTGGGCCTTTGAATCTGAGCGGCTGGCAGACCAACAACCTTTCTTATATCAAGGAGATGTTCAACCATTGTCTCTCTCTCACTGGCCTGAACCTCAGCGGCTGGAATACAAGTGGCATTTCCAACATGCAAGGGGTTTTCTCGATGTGCTATGCTCTGCGGAGCCTGAATGTGAGCGGGTGGAACACCGGGAATGTCCAGTCCATGTACGGCATCTTCTATTACTGTGAGAGCCTGACTGATCTCCGGGGAGTCGGGAGCTGGAACGTGAGCAGCGTCACAGACATGAATCTCATGTTCGCCCTCTGTGGGCTCACGGACCTGGACCTGAGCGGCTGGCGCCTGAACACAAGCAGTGCTATCGCTATGGGCGGCATGTTTGCCGGGTGCGGCCATCTCATGAGCATTGATCTCAGCGGATGGGACATGACCAACGTCGGAATGGTCAACTTCCTGTCTGAAAATCTCATGGTATACGAGTTCTTCGGTCACTGTGACAGCCTCCGCCAGATCAGGACGCCGCTCTATCTGAACGCGGAACTTCAGGCAAATTTGCCAGCTGCGTTTTCCCGGCAGGACAGCCCTGGCGTGACGTACACCATGCTTCCAACCCAGCAGAGCGCCAGTTACACTATCACCCGCGGGAGTATCTCCTTCGGGGAGGCAACCTTTACCTTGCCCTCCGGTACTACGTCCGTCGAGGCCAACGCCTTTGAGGGCGTGTATATGTCCGTCGTCAGCATCCCATCAGGCTGCCGCAGTATCGGCGACTATGCCTTCAAGGACTGCGTTCAGCTCATGAGGATCCGCATCCCGGCAAACTGCACCCTTGGCACGGATGTCTTCGCAGGCTGCCCGTATGTGTTCATCTTCGGTGCGGAGAATAGCCTGGCGTATCAATACTGCCAGACCCACGATAACTGCGAGTTTGTGCTGGATACGCAGAACTGACAACAATCATTTGGCATTTGCCAAATCAATGCTTTCTTTCCGTCCGGAAAGCAACGCTGTTCTGCTCACAGTAGGTTTTTGAGAAGCTGTCCGGACCGCAGGTAATCACCAGGCGCTCCGGGCAGGAATCGAAAGCGTGTTCACCAATGGATTGCACACTGTCCGGAATAGCCAATTCTGTCAGTGAATGGCAATCCGAGAAGGCATATGCCCCGATTCTCTTTACCGCAGCAGGGATGTGAATGCCAGCAAGGGCAGTGCAACTGCAGAAAGCGAAGTCGCCAATTTCAGTCACGCTGTCCGGAATCGTGACGGATTTGAGGGAGTGGCATCCCTCAAAAACAGCAGTTTCGATTGCCGTGATTCCGTCCGGGATGCGGACGTGTTCCAGGCTGCCACAGAAATTGAATGCAGAATCTCCGATCTCTGTAACGCTGTCCGGGATATCGACTGCGGTCAGACTCTCGCATTGATAGAACAGCATGGAGGGGATTCGCTTGAGGCCTGACGGAAGTGTCACCCTGTCGAGATTTTTGCATGAATCAAAGGCGGCGTTTCCGATCTCCGTGACGCTGTCCGGAATGGTGAGGCTGTTAAGCCCCCAGCAGAAACCGAAGGACTGGGGTCCGATGAGCCGGAGGGAGTCCGGCAGAAAGATGTCTGAGAGAACTTCCACGCCTCCGAAAGCATTGCCGCGAATAATCTCTGTACCTGCCGGAACCGTATACGTCTCATACGCATCTACCGCCGGCTCTACTGCCAGATTGGGGTAGCATACCAGGGAATGATCCTCCCGGCAGAACAGGACGCCGTCCTGAACATAAAATGCGGGATTATCCTCGGCGACCGTTATGGCTTTCAGGGAAGTGCAGTAACTGAACGGATTGTCTCCCATGCTGACAAGGCCTGCCGGGATTTCGATTTCCGTCAGGTCGGTCATGGAAAAGGCGCCGGACCCGATATGCGTGACCGAGGCCGGAATTGTTAAGTGTTCCATGCTGTAATGGGAACCATAGAAAGCTTCCTCACCGATCGATGACACAGGGTGACCATCCAGGGTTTCCGGTAGTATCAGTTGAAACGCATCGCCGGTGTATTCCAGGATCTCGGCTGTTCCGTCCGCCAGCAGGCGGTAGCGGTAACCTTCCGATTCCAGGACAGGTTTTTCTGCGCTTTCCTCCGCCAGTGCGGAAATTGTCAGGCACAGCGCGAGACACAGCATTGCAGTCAGGAATAAAGCGATTCTTTTCATGTCGGGTTCCTCCTTCCTACGGGTTCGGGCTTTGCAGAGTAGATGACAGATCTGGGATTCTGCTCGTTCGTGTGTTAGAATCGGGCAATTTTCAAGGGACAATTCTGCTGCCATGGGGGAGCAGGAATGCCTTCCTTCAGCTTTCATACCGATATTCTATGCGGCATCACCTGATGCCGCTTTTTCTATGACTGCGCTCAAATGCAAACAGGAGCTGCTATGGACGGCTCCTGTTTGCATTTGTGAGCGGAGAGATGAATCCGAATCAGTCACTGAAAAATGAAGGCATGACCGAAATAACCAGGAGGCCTGTCTGACCAAGCTGAATCAGGTTCCTGCAGTATTCGTCGCTTCGCTTTTTGATGTCATCCTGGTAAACCTCAAGCTCCGGCATGGAGACGGCAAAGAAGTCATACTCTACCTTGTCAAAGAGGTGACGTTCACCGAATGAGATCAGCTGGTGAAGAGACTTTTTGGCCATTGCGTCGTTGCCGAGCGCATGGAACGCCAGCGCCTGGCTTAAGATGTAATCGGACGGCTGATCGTTGTAGTAACGCACGATTTCGGGCACCTGACTGCCGGATGTCGCCTTTATGAAATGCGCGCGGGCTTTCTCCGGATCACCCATATGGAAGGCGCTGAGGCCCATGAGGTAATGTGCGTGGTTATCAGGGACGTTGTCGAGCTTTCCTTCACCGAGGTTGTCGGGATATACCAGCATCCGCTCGGCAAGGGCATAGGCATCTTTGTACCGGTTTTCATCGATTGCCTGTGTGGCAAGCCCGTAGAGTGCGCCTTTGTATTCATCTGCCACCTTGCCTTCGCCACCTTCCCAGACGTGGAAGGTGGTAGACATCAGGAGGTCCAGCGCCTTTTTGTGCTGACCGCTTTCATTGAGCAGCGAGATGTAGGCCAGTGTGAGCGGCGTGCGGTCCAGCAGGAGCTCTGAATGCGCCTCAAGGATGGAAAGACGCTCTTCTGCAGGCGTATCAAGACGCTTAAGCAGCTGATCCTGCTCCAGCAGATAACGGCTGTTATGCGGTTCAAGGGCGCATGCTTTTGATATTTCAGACGCTGCCAGCGATTTATCGCCGTGATTGTAGCAGGCGATGGACAGGTTGCGATGCGCCGGAGCCAGTGACGGTTCCAGTTTGACAGCAGTTTGCCAGTGCAGGATTGCAGCCTCATACTGGCGCTTGTCATAGAGGAGTTCGCCCAGGTAGTAGTGTGCTCTGGGCGCGTCCGTGAGCAGAGACAGACTCAGCTGCAGAATCAGGCATTCTTCTACCCTGTTGGGGAAACAGAAGTCGGTTGGCAGCGTTTCCGCATGCGCAGCGTCACGGACAGCTTCCTCACGCAGGCCGAGCTGGCATTTGGCATACGCCTTGGCATACCAGAGAAGCGGACTTTCAGAGGGGCAGAGATCCAGGACGTGGACGGCATCCGTATAGAAACCGAAGTGGAGAAACTCGTACGCGAGGTTCAGGTAATTCTGAACATCTGTTCCCATCATGCGAATCAATTGCTCGAAATCGTGGCGCCAGTACAGAATACCGAAATTAAGCGGCTCAATGGCAAGGCTTTCATCAAGAAAGCGGTTTATGACATCCGGCCCGGCGGTCATTGAGAGAATGCCGGCCTTAAGTGCGCGCGACTGCATGTTGTGCCAGCCCCGGATGAGGCTCTCATCAGCAAAGGCAAGCGCCTGCTGCAGATTGCCCGACCTGACGGACAGACATGCCAGATGGTAATAAGCCGGACCGGCAGTTTCGGCGCTCCATGTGGCCTTGTAGAAGGCATCAAAAGCCTTGTCATGCTTTCCGGACAGTTCCAGCGCCAGACCCAGATTGAAATAGCACTCGCCGGAGTAGGGGTTTGGGTTGCGCCAGGTCTGTTTCCGGATGGCTGCTTCAAAGTAGGGGGTGCTTGCCTCAATCTGCGCATTTCGAAGCAGATAGAGACCGTAAGCGTTGTTCAGACGAATATCTGTCGCATCCCGTCTGAGGCCTTCCAGATAGTAATCAGACGGCAGGAATGTCGCGTGGCGGTACTGCTCGAGATGCTGGCCGGCCAGATAAAGCGCTTCAAGAGACTGGATTTCCTCCGGCCGCCTGAGCATTTCGGCAGGTTCAGGCACGGGCATGTTCTCTTTTACGAATTCACTGTATTCACAAAGTACCCGTCCCGTTCTGTCGGATACGGTGACGGTATAGTCATGCGGCTTTGGAATGGTGTCGACAAAGGCGGCATCCGGCGTGAGATTGACGGTTTTGCAGTACAGTTCCTTACCGTCTGAGGTAATGACGATTCGGGCGCCTGTCCAAGTGCCGGTCGCATAGATCTTGATTCGGGCACTTGCGGCGCTTTCGTATATGGCGTCATTGGCATCCCTGCCAAAAGCAAATGGATCCGGATCTATGGGCGTGCCTGAGTCGTCCAGAAACTCTACAGAAAGGACGATATCCTTTGTAGCGTTGCTTACACGTCCTACCGTCTTGTAGGGCATGAAATACTGCGTGAAATGCTTCTCCTCCTGCGGCTTGAGCCAGGTGAAGTCAGGCTGGTTGTCACAGTAAACACCGGTCATCAGCTCAATGTACGGGCCATCAGAGTCGGTCAGATTCCGGTCCCAGGTGCGGCCGAAGTTGCCGCAGCCCCAGGTCCACTGCTTCTTGCCTGGGCTGATGTGATGATCCGCTACATGCAGAAGACCAGCATCCCGTCCGGCGTCAAAGTTGCCCACAAAGTCAAAGTCCGAATGGGCAGCCATGTATGAGGTTGGAACGCGGATGTTCTTGTAGCGGGAGATGTCAACGCCGGCGGAGTAATCCGCTTTGTAATACTCACCGGTGGCGATGGGAAATGTGGAGACGGCGCGTTTGCCGTGGTCCATTACGGCGTTTACATCCGGCGGGAACACGGAAAAGGTGTCGTCGTTTACGTGAACAGCCGGATTGGCCCACCACAGGAATGTCTGCGGATAGTCTGTGGGATTGAACAGCCTGCCCTGGATTTCAATGTACGCCTTATCCGGATACAGCGTGATGGACGCGGTGCCCCGGGTTCCGTTAATGCGGTCTGTCTCACTGAGTGTTACAGTAGCGGACCCATCCGGATTATCCGAAAAGGTATAGTTGACCGGCATAAAGGTGGACGGACGGTGATGCTGCGGCCAGTTGAATTCGATGCCGCCGCTGATCCATGGACCGGCGAGACCGACCAGTGCCGGCTTTATGACATGATTGTAGTACACGAAATCGTAACTATTGGTCGTGTCATAGGCGCGCTGGATGCGCCCGCCCAGCTCGGGGAGGATCATCACGTAAAGATAGTCGTTCTCGAGAATGACGGCTTTGTAATCGACGTCCTCTTTGGTGTCACTGAGTTTTTCGCAGATGGGCCGGGGATAGACTTTGCCGGTGGAACCCTGGTATGCCCGCTTTTCAAT
>JAFSZW010000244.1 GCA_017458865.1 Clostridia bacterium | reverse complement strand
CTCAAGCAGCTCAGGCTTTGGAATCTCGACGTCGACCTGCTCCATGACCATGATCAGCCGCTCCATGCCCATGCCGAATCCGACACCGGCCATTGAAGGTCCGCCGACCTCCTCAATCAGGTGGTCATAGCGTCCGCCGCCGCAGACCGTCAGCGGACCATCCGGCAGCTTTGCAATGATCTCAAAGACCGTCTTGGTGTAATAGTCAAGTCCGCGGACAATCTGCGGATCAATGACATACGCGATGCCAAGCGCATCAAGCGCACCCTTCAGCGTTTCAAAGTGACTGCTGCAGTCCTCACAGAGGTAGTCAATCATCTTTGGTGCACCGACAGCTGCTGCCTTGCAGGCATCCTCCTTGCAGTCAAGCAGGCGCATCGGATTGCGCTCAAACCGGCTCCTGCAGTTCTCGCACATGCCGAAAAGCTTTGGTGCAAAGAACGAACGCAGGGATTCATAATACCTGGCACGGCATTCCGGACATCCAATGGAATTGATGTGGAGTTCAAGGCCCTTTACACCCAGTGACTGAGTGATGTTCCATGCCAGTGCAATCAGCTCCGCGTCCTCCGTTGCCAGCGGTGCACCGAACACTTCGACGCCAAACTGGTGGAATTCACGCAGCCGCCCGTTCTGCGGCTTCTCATAACGGAAATTCGGCATCGACAGGTAGTACATCTTGGCCGGCAGCGTCTCTGCATACAGGCGGCTTTCAATGAACGAGCGGACCACTGATGCGGTTCCCTCAGGCTTGAGTGTGATTGAGCGGCCGCCCTTGTCCATGAAGGTGTACATCTCCTTCTGGACCACATCCGTTGTATCACCAACGCTGCGCTGGAACAGCTCCGTGTGCTCGAACATCGGCGTCCGAACCTCACGCAGACCCGCCAGTGCCGTCATGCTGCGAATCCGCTCCTCAACATACTGCCATTTATAGCTTTCCGTCATGGGAACGTCTCTCGTTCCCTTGGGTGCCTGTGTCAACATTCTATATCCTCCATATCCTTTTCCATCTGTTCCCAGTCGGCGAAAAACGCCGGCAAAAGCCGCATTTTTCCTTCCAGATACCGAGCAGATATCATCAGGATTCATTAGTAAATCAAACCGGAAAAGACCCGTTTCCTGCCCCGTGAGGGCCAATCTAAACGGTCTTCTTTCACGCCTGTCCGATCCGTGGCACACAGTATACCACATTTATCGGCCTGATGAAAGAGCAGGCCTGATTCAATGCCAGGCATGCATTATCCACTGCCGGGAGACATGGGATGCCTGGGGATTACATCTCCTCCTGCATCCGTTTCCATTCCTCACGGGAAATCAGCACCTGGCGCGGTTTGGTGGGGCCCTCGGCCTCTGCTGTAATACCGCGCAGGGTCATCTCATCCACCAGACGACCTGCCCTGGCGTACCCGACGCGCAGGCGCCGTTGGAGCATGGAGATGGAGACCTGACCGGACTCAACCGCCAGCTCAATGGCCTTTGCCAGCATCTCATCCACCTGACTGTCCTGAGCGGCAGGAGCATCCTGCGCATCCTGAGCCTTTTCAGCCTCTGTTGCCGAGTTAATCCTGTCCATGACATCATCGCTGTATTCCGCCTGATGCTGTGACTTGACTGCCTTCACGATGCGCTCAACCTCGGCATCCGAGACAAAGCAGCCCTGAACACGCGTCGGCTTTCCAGCGCCCTGAGGAGCGTACAGCATATCGCCCTTGCCAAGGAGCTTTTCAGCACCGCCGGTATCAAGAATGGTGCGGCTGTCGATCTGGGATGATACAGCAAAGGCAATCCTGCTCGGAATATTGGCCTTGATGACCCCGGTAATGACGTTTACAGACGGCCTCTGCGTCGCGATGACCAGGTGAATGCCGGCTGCACGCGCAAGCTGTGCCAGACGGCAGATGGACTCTTCCACCTCGCCCGGTGCGACCATCATGAGATCTGCGAGCTCGTCAATAATGACAATGATTTTGTACATCCTGGGTTCATCCGGACCAATCGCCGCATTGTATCCCTTGATGTCCCGCACGCCCATGGATTCGAACCGCTTGTAGCGATGCTCCATTTCGACCACTGCCCAGTCAAGTGCGGCAGATGCCTTCTTGGGATCCGTCACAACCGGGATCAGCAGGTGCGGAATGCCGTTGTACACCGAGAGCTCAACAACCTTCGGGTCAACCAGAATCAGCCGTACCTCATCCGGACTCGCTCTGAAAATAATCGAGTTGATGATCGTATTGATACATACCGATTTACCGGAACCGGTCGCACCAGCAATCAGAACGTGCGGCATCTTCGCCATATCCGCGATAACCGGCTTACCGGAAATGCCCTTGCCCAGTGCAACAGCAGTTGGGCTTGTCTCCTTGGCCATTTCAGGTGTATCAATGACATCCCTCAGCGTAACCATGGAAATGGAATCGTTCGGCACCTCGATGCCTACTGCCGCCTTGCCCGGAATCGGCGCCTCAATACGCACACCGGTACTGGCCATATTAAGCGCAATGTCATCCACGAGGTTGACTATGCGGGATACCTTGACGCCCGGTGCTGGCTGAATCTCATACCGTGTGATTGCCGGACCATGCGTATACGTCAGTCCCCGCGCCTGAACACCAAAGGATTCAAGGGTTGCCAGCAGTTTCTTCATGCCGTTTTCATCCTTGGCCCTCTGGTCCGGATCCTCATTGCTCCGGGACTGCTCAAGGAGATCATAGGAAGGCTTGACATACTCATGATGAACTTCAATCTTGGAATCATGCTCATCCCTCGGCAGCGGAACCATTGGGGTTCCATCCAGTCTGTTCTCCCGCAGCTGGACAATTGTCTGCTCTTTTGGCTGCGCCATCTGTTGGACAGGCTGCATGACTCTGTCCGGCTGCCCCTGCCGTTCGGTTTCCCTCTGGGGCTGTACCCCGTACCCTCTTGCGGGGATGGATGCAGGCAGTTCCCCATCCGGATGCTGACGGTTCAGGTCAATACCAAACGGGCGTTCATCCGGATTCTCGTAATCCGTCTCTGTTTCCGGTTCATCAACAGGTGCCGGACGCGTATACGGATTCACTGCCCCTGCCGCAGGTGAAGGACGTACCTCCTGAGCCCTTGAAACAACAGGCGTTGCCTCTGCTGCCTGATGTACAGGCACCGCAGGTTCCACAGATGCTGCCGGACTTGTCTGTCTCATCGACACATCTGATGCAGCACTTGCCGGCTGCATGGATGGTGTAGCCTGGACCGCCGGCGTTTCGGCCCGGGCCCGACGCCGCCTGTTTCGTGTCTTCCCGGATTCATCGCTAATCGGCTGAGAAGCACCTATCTGCTTGACATCACCGGAGGACTCAAGGACCTCTTCGGCGTTATACAGCACATCCGCCGAAACTGCTGCTGCAGATACCGCTGCTGCGGCGGCGGCGGCCGGAGCCGGCGCATTGACTGGCGCCACCTGTACAGACGGAGCTGGCATATTAACCGGCGCAACTGGTGCGGACGGAGCCGGCTTATTAACCGGCGAAACTGGCGCGGACGGAGCCTGCATATTGACCGGTGCCACTGGTGCGGACGGAGAAGGATTGACGGGCGTCGCCGTCGGGACAGGCCGTGCACCGTCTTGACGATCAGCAGCATATGGCGGCACAGGTGGAACTGGTTTTTCCGGCATCTTCGGCATGACCGGTTCAACCGGCGGCACAGGCCTGCCGGATGTTCCACCTGCGTAAGACCCTGCAGGTGTCTCAGCATTATGGCTCTGTAAAGGCGCCGCAGGCTCTGCTGTTACCGGTTCCGAGTCATCCATCACATCCTGTTCAGGCTCTGCCTCAGATGGGATATCCGTCTCGCCTTCATTATCACCATATCCGACGGCAATGCCGGTATCATACGTCTTGTTTCTGTATCGCTCGTAGGGATCTGTCTCTTTCTGATTCTGCATTTCAGGATGCAGCGGAATCGGATCGCCAAGCGAGATGCTGCCCGTTCCGGCTCCATCGCCGCCTGCAGCATTGCCAGCTTTGTCCTTCGCATTAATGCCGTACAGGAACGCATGTTCCGCTTCTTCTTTCGTAAAGCCGCGTCCGTTGTCCGTCCTGCCATCATCGGAATTTGGATTCCTAAAGAACTCATCATCACGTTCAATATAGAGCGTAGGGCTGACATTCCCCTGTTTCTTAACCGGGCATGAAACGATCCTGTGAGCTGACTGCACCGGACGCTGTCCACCAATCGGCTTAAAATTGGTGGTAACCGGCATATCGTCCGGATACGGTTCAGGTGAAGGCTGCTCAACCGGCTTCATCTCAGCACTTGATTTGGCACCCTTTTTCTTCTTCCCTTTGCTGCCCTTTTGCATCTGGTCCGGCTGCTGAGGCTGTGCCTGCTTATCAGCCGCTGCTTTCGCTTCCTCTGTACCAAAATGCGGCGGCATTTCATCATCAAAGGACT
This sequence comes from Clostridia bacterium, assembly GCA_017458865.1. Taxonomy (GTDB): domain Bacteria; phylum Bacillota; class Clostridia; order Christensenellales; family Aristaeellaceae; genus Ventricola. The sequence goes on along the minus strand of JAFSZW010000244.1, from coordinate 3,823 downwards.
CTTTTTCTTCTTTCTGTTTGCGCTTGCTGCGCTCTATGGCCTCCTCCGCTTCCCGGTTCAGCTTCTCCTCTTCCTTCGCCTCGCGGATTGCTGCACGTTCCTCCTTGCGAAGCGCCATGTTTTCCCTGAAATCATCTGCCCATTCGGAAACGGAAGGTCCGAGGTTGCCAAAGGAGTATCCGGTCAGAATCACAAGGTCAATAATTGCCGTAAAGAAGAGGACAATGTAAGAGCCCCAGTCCGTGAGCGCCATATACAGCGGCCAGGCGAGCAGTGCGCCGAGGAAACCGCCGCCGCGCATGGCACGGGACGAATCCATATAGCTTTCGATGAGAAAAGACCCATAGCCGCTGGCATTGATGTTTCTGTAATTCCTGATCTGGAAGAACGTCTCAATCAGGATGAACATCACAAATCCGCAGATGATGCGTTTCATACTGACGGAGGTATCGCCAAAGAAGACCAGCAAAACACCCAATCCACAGACCAGAAGCGGGAGCAGTGTGCAAAGCAGTCCGCTCAGGCCATACTGGAACGTTCTGCAGGCATTCAGGAATCCGCCGGAGGACGGGATGAACTGACAGGCAAACATCAGTATGCCCAGACAGAACAGAACGATCCCGATAATCTGGCTGATATCCGCCTTTTTCGGCTGCTTATCGGGTGATCCCCGGCGCCCCGATGTCTTCTTCCTGGTGTTGTTCTTTGAATTTACCTTCTTGCTGGATGTCCTTGCGGCCATCTTATTCCCCCCTCTTTTTCACGGCGCTCCCCCAAGCACCAGAAACATTGCGATTCATTGTTCCGTGATTAACAAGAACACAGATGGATTATTCCGGTAGTTCACTGCGCAGAATCACCATTGACAAAAGCGATTCCTCATCCATGTGCACCTCAAGCCAGTTTCCGCCCATCTGATACAGCAGGCTTTCCCCCGGTGTCATCATCATATCCTCAGCCGTCTGCTGATCATAGGCGATAATTCTTTCCGGTTCACCGAGCAGTGCCGTGACATCCTCCCGTCCCGTCCATCCGGTCCTGAGACCATGAAAGTCTATACGGGATGATCTGATGGCGGATATCGGCGTATCCTCCGCATCAGTAAATGCATATTTCGGAATCTCTACCGCAAAGCCGCGAAGCTGCGCTGCCTCAAACAGATAGAGCTTTGAATTGCGGGTGTAATCCGGATCACTGAGTTTCCTGTAAGCTGCAAGAATGTCTCCCAGCCGGTCACCAAGACTGACCGGAAACATCCCGCCCAGGCTTCCTGCACTCACTGCACTTCGAATCGCGTCTGCATCTGCGCTGCCCGGGATCATCATCCCGGCAGGGCCGTCCGGATTCAAAAGGTCCGCAATCTCGTGCCAGGCAAAATGCACAGCACCGCACTCGCCTGAAAACGTCCTGTAGTGCTGATCATCATAATAGACCATCAGTCCATCTGCATCCAGATAGAAGCAATCCTCAGGCATCGGCATCAGTTCGGCAAACTCAAGTTAATCTGAGATTGAATCAAGAATCTCTGTCTCAATCATTTCCTCAAGCCGTGCCTTGGCCGTATCTGCTTTCAGAAACAGGTCATCCAGCATGATCTGGCTGCCGGTTTTCGGATCTACGCACAGCGAAACTGGCCGGCTGCCTCGGCCCCCGCCAGGCTGCTGTCCGTTCCAGATAAGCAGCATGGAAAGAAACCGTTCGTTGGTGCAGCAGAAACCGCGTTCAAATATGACAGTCTCGCCGCCGCGCCCAAGCACGCGGGCAAATGTGCGCAGCGCTTCGCTCTGCTGAAAGTGATCATCCAGCTTTTCCTGAAGGGCTGCGGCAAGTTCAGCATCATTTTCCGTTCCGGGTTCCGCCGTAAACATTACAATCTGATTCGTTCCATCTCCATTTGTAGATGTGCTGACTTTAATATCCGCCAGTGCAGATATGACCGGCAATACAAACAGACAAAGCAACACTGCCAATCCGGTAAACCATCTCTGTCTCATCCGCTTTCCCTTCTTTCCGAATCAGATTTGCCAGGTAATCTGTCCGTGACAAGTCGCGAATCCGTTATTGTACAGACAAATACCCAAATAACATTATAGACCAAATTCACCCGTCTGTGAAGGAAGTTTTAAAACTTTTGCAGGAATCGATTCGTTGAAATGAGAATCGCCTGAACTCCCTGCAAATGAAGTTCCAGTCATAATCTGACAGCGAAAAGGTACACACAGGAAGAACGCTTACCTTTTAGCCTGATATCTGGATCTGGATAGAAAGGGTCGTGTAAAGAAAAGGAGCCGGTCCGAAGACCAGCTCCCTGTGATTGATGTCAATCCTTCTTAATGTGTTCCATCAGGGTGATCGAAAAGCCAGAAGGTGAGAACATGGCGATTGCCCTGGATGAGGCGTCCCTGACCATTTCGGCCGGCGCTTTAAATCCGCGGCTTTCGAGCATTTCCCGTGCCTCATCAAGACTGTCCACATTCATCCGAATGGTCATCATATCCGGTTTATCACTCTTAAGCAGTGCGGACTGAGCAATATCCACGCGGAAACCATTGGCATCTTCCATAGTCACTTCGATGAGATCCTCACGATTCTCTATCTCGTCCTTTGTGTGCTTTCTCTTGAAGCCAAGCGCCTCAAAGAGCGCGATGGTGCCCTCAGGATCCTTTGTTGCAATAAACGGCTGGAAAGAAGTGATCTTCATAGTCAGTTCCTTTCTATTTGAAGCATCTGGCTCTGTCTTTTTTATTCTGGCACTTCACCTGTCTCGCCTGTGAGGAATCAGTCTTTCTTAATATGCTCCACCAGGCTGATCGAAAATCCGGAAGGCGCGAACATGGCAACAGACCTGGATGTAGCGTCACAGACAACATCGCTACCCGGTTTGAATCCACGATTCTCCAGCATCTCCCGCGCTTCATCAAGACTGTTGACATTCATCCGAATGGTCAGAAAGTCGGGAGACGAGCTGTCAACCCGTCCAGACCGGACAACATCCACATTGAATCCGTTGGCATCTTCCATGCGCACGCCAACAATGTCCTCGCGCTCCTCCATAGCGTCCTTTGTGTGTTTTCTCGCAAAGCCAAGTGCCTCGAAAAGCGCAATCGTACCCTCCGGATCCTTCGAAACGATAAGCGGGTTAAAAGATGTAATTTTCACAGTTGGTTCCTTTCCACCGGTGATCTCCGGCTCTGTCGTTTTATTCTGACGCATTTTCGGTCAGGCCAATGAAAGCAGTCAGTCCCACTTGATCCGCTCCACCCGGCCCATCCTGAAGCGGACGGGGCGAACACAAGCCACTGCTCACCTTCTGCCCCGATCAGGTTCTCCATATTCTCACAATCTGCATGGAATCATCATGGAAAAGCCATTGGGAACAGCGCTAATATTCGGCAGGACTCAAATGCTTCCCTTTATTCCCTCACAAAACAGACTGGCTGTCAACTACTGATTCCCGTTCCGGCAAAGATCCCAATCAGAAAAAAGCTGGTGACTGGCCAGCTTTTTAATATCGGTTTTCCAGGATATACCAGCATAACAGACCGCTTTACTTGAGCTCTGAGGTGCAATGCGGACAACGGGTCGCATCGATGTGGATCTCGCTCTTGCAGAACGGGCAGGTTTTGACAGTAACCTTTGCCGGTGCCTCGGGCTTCTTGATCAGTTTCTTGCTCTCGTTTATCGCTTTCACGATCACGAACAGCACAAACGCAGTCAGGATAAACTCAATGAGAACCGCAAGGAAGCTGATGATGCTCCCGGCAAAACCGGTCCCGCCGCTTTCAAGCTTTGGCAGCGCCTCAAGAATCGGATTCAGGAAAAT
>JAFSZW010000023.1 GCA_017458865.1 Clostridia bacterium | reverse complement strand
TGCTGAGGACTGGCTGCTGAATCTGGCGGATTATCTGGCAGGATTTGAGACAATCAATGATCCCACAGAAACGGGAGATCTGTCGAGACCTGGAGAATACCTTCTTCAATATGACTTTGGCACGGTGGTTCTGCGCGGCGAGACAATACCGAAACGAGGCGCCATTGTTGAGGTGACAATGGAAACGCCGAAGATTGCGGATTGCCTTGGACATGTGGTCGGAATGAATATCAGTGATCTCGGCATTCCAGGCCTTAACAATCCTGTGTATCCACTGACGCTTGCCTCAATGCAGCAGGAGGGAATCGGCTGGCTCTGGATTTACAGCACCGATGGGATACCGTATGGCATCGAATGGGTCAGTTACGACATTGAGAGCGCAGAAACCACAGAGACTGTGCTGACATATTCCGTCCGGGATGGCGTCATAACGGCAATACATGCAAGACGCAGCGAAATGTCAGAGTCAGAAGCACTTGCCAATCTGGCCAGCGTTGCTGAGCTGGATGCTACGCAGCGCGCATCTGCAAGGGCAGAAAAGAATGATCTTCCTGCTTTATCCATGGACGATGCCGTGATAAACGGAACATCACTTATGCGCAAATCAATCGACCACCTGGCACAGGTGATCGGGGATCCGGATTCCTCGCAGAACCTACCCGCCGGTCAGGGACGTCTACTTCTATATGACGGTCTCATCGCTGCATGCAATCTTGAGGAGCAGACAGGCGTTGAAACGCTCCGCGGATTTACGGTTGTTTCAGATATCTATACAGGTCCGAGAAACATCCGCATTGGAATGGCTCTTCGTGAGACAGCTGCGCTGTTCCGGGCAGATCGCACGGTGACATCCGCCGGCGGCACGCTGTATGAGGAAAGGACGGCGTCCGGCCTGTTTGAGGGTCAACTGGTGCGCTTTGAGGAAAATGAGGAGACACTGGTGTACCGATGCGAATCCGGCGAGGATGCGCTCTGGCTGGAAATGACCTTTCAGAATGAGCAGATGACCGCCTGGCGCCTGTATCTGACAGATGTGGACCGGACAGGCATCTCTGAGACGGCAGTGCCTGACGTTTCTGAGAATGAAGGCACTGAACTGCTGCCTGCGGGTGTGCCGGCAGAGGGGACAGAGGAGACAGAGGGAATAGGCTGATGCCGACCGGCAAATGCGGGGAGTGTGAAGTACATATGGACGAGCGGTATGAGCTCAGAAATGCCAGATACCTTGCGGCGGATGCGATACAGCGCCTGGTACAGCCGGGTGATACGGTTGTGGATGCAACGATGGGAAATGGCGGTGACACGCTTTTCCTGTGCCGGCTGGTTGGCGAGAAGGGACATGTGTATGCGATTGACATCCAGATGGATGCCATGAAAAGGACGAAAGAACGGCTTGATGCGGAGGGGCTTGGTGAGCGTGTCAGTTTTTCTCTGCAGGGGCATCAGCATCTTCGTGAAATCGTAAAAACCCCGGTGCAGGCAGTCATGTTTAACCTCGGATGGCTGCCTGGCGGCAATCACGAGTGTACTACGCACGTAGAAACAACAATTGAGGCACTCAGACAGGCAACTGAGATGATCCTGCCGGGCGGCATGGTCAGTGTGTGCGTGTATCCCGGGCATGATGAGGGAACCAGAGAACTGAGTGCAGTTGAATCGTTTTGCAGCGAGCTGCCGGTTAACCGTTATACGGTACTGGCAAACCGGTTTGTGAACGCCAGACAGGGGACGCCGCAGCTGTTCCTGATTCAGAAAAACCGTATTCAGCCACCTGAATGAGGCGTTTCCGGAGTAGATGCTGAATTGTATATTCAGAAAAAGACTTAAAAAAGTTTGAAATTGCCGGATTTTGTTGTTGACAATGGCAGGGGATTGCAGTAGAATATCTGCCGTTCGAAGTAGAAGCCGCCCGCTTCTCGCCCAGCGCAATTGAGCAGCTGTGGCTCATGGCATTTCTTTTTGTGTGCATTCATGGGAGCGGGTTTGTGCCTGCTCCCATTTTTTCTGATTTATGTATTGGAGGTGTATCGCAAACAACATGGCAGCTGATCTGTTGATGAACGAAGAAATCCGCGACCGTGAGGTACGTGTTATCGACCAGAACGGTGAACAGCTCGGGGTGCTACCTATCCGTCGAGCGCTTGAATTGGCTGAGGAAGCAGGGCTGGATCTTGTGAAGATCGCTGCGACCGCTAAACCGCCTGTCTGTAAGCTCATGGATTATGATAAGTATCGGTATGAGCAGTCCAAGAAGGAGCGGGAGATTCGTAAGAATCAAAAGGTCGTCTCTATTAAGGAAGTTCAGCTTTCCGCCACGATTGAGGAGAACGATGTTCTCACCAAGGCGAAGGCGGCAACGAAGTTCCTGAAGAACGGCGACAAGGTCAAGGTGTCAATTCGTTTCCGCGGACGCCAGATTACCCATCAGGAAATTGGACTTGCGGTCATGCAGAACTTCGCAGAGCGAGTCAAGGATTGTGCGGTCGTTGAACGGAAACCTCTGGTTGAGGGCCGTCATATGATCATGATACTGGCTCCGAAGGACCCGGCAAAGGACGCTAAGGCGGCCAGGGGTTCCGAGAAAGAAGCTGCCAAGGCAGCTCCAGCAGAATAAACGTCCGAGAGGAGGATTATCCTTTATGCCTAAGCAAAAAACGCATCGCGGTGCAGCAAAGCGCCTGAATCTGACGAAGAATGGTCTCGTGAAGAGGGCTAAGGCGTACAAGCGTCACATTCTGAACAAGAAGACCCGGAAGACGAAGCGGAATCTTCGCCGCACGGCTTATGTGACCAGCGCATATGCGAATACCATGAAGAAGCTGATTCCTTACAAATAACCTTTGGCCAGCAAGGAGGTTTTGACTAATGGCAAGAATTAAAGTGGCAGTGACTGCCCATAAGAAACGCAGAAAGATTATGAAGCTGGCGAAGGGCTACTTTGGCTCCAAGTCCAAGCAGTACCGTTCAGCTAAAGAGCAGGTTGCGCGTTCCCTGCGCTATGCATACATCGGACGCAAGCTCCGTAAGCGTGACTTCCGTCGTCTTTGGATCGCTCGTATCAACGCAGCGGCCCGTCTCAACGGCATGAGCTATTCCACGTTCATGTACGGCCTCAAGAAGGCCGGTATCGACCTCAACCGCAAGGTTCTGGCGGATATCGCTGTGAACGATGCCGAAGGCTTTGCCAAGCTCGTTGAAGCTGCAAAGAAAGCGTAATATCCAATGCTGCAACAATGGTTGCAGCATTTTTTTATCTTTTTTATCTTTTGATGAGGAAAACAGTTGTGGATTGTAACAAAATTGACAATATGATATAATGCTTTCGGAAAAGGGGCGATGAGGCATGCGCGCATCTTGGACGGATCTCCGGGGAGCAGTGGAGCAATGTACGCTGTGTCCACTCTGTCAACACAGGAAGAATACGGTTCTCGGGGAAGGGAATCCTCAGAGTCCTCTGATGCTGGTTGGTGAAGGGCCCGGTGAACAGGAAGATCTGACCGGCCGTCCATTTGTCGGTGCTGCCGGTCAACTGCTGGACAGGATGCTGGCGGCGATCGGCCTGGGCAGAAACTCCGTATATATCTGTAATGTTGTCAAGTGCCGCCCACCCCAGAACCGGACACCGGAGCCGGATGAGATGACGGCCTGTATGGGCTACCTGCGGCAGCAGTTTGTGCTGGTTCACCCCAAAGTCATTCTGTGTCTGGGCGCAACACCATCCCGGGCAATCATTGATCCCAATATACGCATTACCCGGCAACGCGGCCAGTGGCAGCTGAAACGGGGAGTCTGGATTATGCCTACGTACCATCCTGCAGCGCTGATCTACGATGGATCCAAGAAACGGGATTCCTGGTCGGACTTGCAGCAGGTCAGGGCAAAACTCATGGAACTCGGGGTTTACGAGCAGATGACGGCTGCTGAGGCAGCGGCAG
>JAFSZW010000243.1 GCA_017458865.1 Clostridia bacterium | reverse complement strand
CTGACATCGAGGCGATGTGCGACAGCCTGAGCGAGCGCGGCCTGCCGTGCGTCGATCTTGTCATCGGCCGCAAGGTTCGTGACTTCCTGCTCCAGATGGCAGACTTCCGTGAGCTGGTGAACAAGCAGTCCGGCATCATCGTCGCTGAAGGCGGCATTCGTCAGACCCTGTCCCAGTATCAGGGCGTCACCTTCCTTGGACGAATCAATTTCAATGGCTATGACCTGAATGTGATCGTGTCCAACGAACAGTATACCGCGCTGTCCGGAAGCCCCCTGGCTCCCACCAGGACGAACTACTTCCCGGCCACTTCCATGATGGTCACCGCCCCCAACGCCGGCCATCTGATGTATGCCCACATCGTCCACATGGACGAGGAAGGCAATGTCGATACCATTACCGGCAAGCGGGTGCCCGACCTTTTTGTGGACCGCAAGCGCAAGACCCGGGAGATTATCCTGGAGAGCCGTCCTCTGGCCGCTCCGCAGAACTACAGCCCGTGGATCTACGCGGCTGGCGTTGTGGCCTGATAACCACATGAAAGGAGCAAAATCATGTTGGTAAGAATCATCAGCGGTACCTATGGGCACCGCTCCGTTATGCCGGATGGAACACACCGTCTCACTCCGGTAAAACCCGGTGAGACTGTTGAGGTAGGAGATGCCGAAGGATTGCGCTTAATTGACCTGGGAGTGGCCTCAAAGCTGAACCAGATGTAGAGACTACCCATGAGGCTAAGACGCAGGAAGAGCCTAAAAATGATGTTTCTAGTCCTGTCCAATACTCAGTAGACATGCCAATAGCCTTTCTGCGTGCAGCAATGCGTGGGCGTGGTCTGAAATACACCGTCGGCATGACGAAAGAGCAGATGGTAGATGCGCTTGAGTCATATGACGACGTGCCTGTGCTTGAAGCCGAGGATGTGGTTGAATGAAATTCAATGACATGGCCGAGCTGGACAACGCCAGTTTTCTCGATGTATTCGGCGAGGAGCGAACCGTCACTTTTGACAGGGAAACGTATGAGGAAATCCCGTGCGTTATCAGCAAGATGAAAGAACAGGACCGTGTAACAGTCATGTCTGATCACGAACACGGCCTGTATCGAGTAACAGCTGTTTTTCACTGCAAATTGAGCGATCTGGGCGACACTGTTCCTGAGAAAGGACGAAGGTTCGGAATCTATGATTCAGATGATTCGTTCCTGAGGGAGTATTATGTCGCCCAGTCGTCCTGCGACGGCGGGATGGTAAGGCTGGAGCTCGAAGCGATCGATGAGTGAGGTGATGGCCTGTGAGTGTCATTGATTTAAGCGTCAATGGCCTGTCATCCCTGGATTATGTAAATTCAATACTTTACGAGTTTCCAGGGAAAGCGATGCAAGCAACATACCGAGCGGCGAAGCGTGCATCAGCAGCAGGAAAAACCGAAGCAAGGCGATATGTCACCAAGACTTACAACATCAAGGCCGGAACGTTCAATAATAACACGACGACGACGATTAAAGTTCTCGGCGGTGGATCAGGCGCTACAAAGGTGATGATCAAGTATTCCGGCCAATTGCTCAACCTGCTGGAATTCAAGCCAAAGGTATCAAGAACCGATGGCGTACGATACGTGGCCAAGAGAGGAACTGAGCATCACCTGAGGCATGCGTTTGACGTTCCGAGGTACGGTGGCGGCATTTATGAGAGAGTAGGTAAGCCGAGATTTCCGATACGAATCAAGCTTGGACCGTCCACTCCTCATATGCTGAGCGACAATGATGTTGCAGAACCGCTCGGAAAGAGGATTATGGAAATCTTCAATAAGCGTCTTGTGCATGAGATTGATCGCATACTGAAATAAAGGAGAGCAGAATGACAAGCGTAATCCTACTGGAAGCCTTGAAAGAACGGACAGAAACCGCTGTATCAGAGCTGATGATGCCAGTTAAGCCGACAAAGGATGAGCCTGATTTACAGACCAGGGCACCAGCGGTTTTTACAGCAAGACTGCCTGATGAAAAGTCTTCTCACAAATACGCTCCATATATCCTTCATACGGTAATAAACACCTCGTATAAACAGGAACCAGGAGACCTTCCTCTTGGACTTGTTAATGTCAGGACTTTATTCTGTGTGTATTCAGATAATGAGCAGGAAGGCGGGATGCATCTGCTTAACTGCATGGAGCGGATCAGGATAAGTCTGATGCAGAATCCTGTTGTCGGAAAGCAGTTCAGATTGGATTTTGAAGGTGGAATCGAACAGCTGATTTATCCGGATGATACTGCACCGTTTTTTCTCGGCGAGATGATGTCTGTATGGAAGATGCCTATAGTTAAACGGGAAGAGAGGAGCGTATGGGAAGGAAAATAGCAAAGCCTGAAAAGGTTGATTATTATGTATATATCGGGCCTACGATCAGGAGCGCGGTACAGCAGAATGCTATCATAACGGGTTCCCGCGAGGTAGTTATAAAAAAGCTGGCCGGCGCGATTGAAAAGTATCCACCGATTGCACAGCTTCTTGTCAGCGGTGAAGAGCTGGCAGAAGCAAGGAAACAGATAAAACAGCCAGGAAACCGTTTGTATGAAGTCTACAAAAGGTTGATTGGACTGCTTAAAACGAATGGAGGTTAAACCCGATGGCAAAACATGGCGTTTATGTTATGGAGCAGGCGACGAGTGCTGCCACTCCTGTAACCGTCGAAACCGGTGTACCGTTTTTTATCGGTTTGTCCCCGATTCAGAATGCGGATAATCCGGCAAATCCAGGAGTGCCTGTTCTCTGCACCAGCTGGAATGAAGCTGTTGAGAAGCTTGGCTATTCTGACGACTGGACGACTTATCCTCTTTGTGAGGCTATGTACTCCCACTTCAAGCTCTTCAATGTGTCTCCGGCGATCTTCGTGAACCTGCTGGATACCAGCACCATGAAGTCTGCTGTAGCCGCAGCTGACAAGACTGTCACGAGCAAGAAGGTTCCTCTGTCCAAGAAGGCGATCCCGTCTTCTGTAGTTGTCAAGGCCACCTCTTCTGCCTCCACGGCGCTTGTTAAGGATACTGATTATGCGCTGTATTTCAGCGACGAAGTGCTGACCGTTGAGGTCCTGGCCGGCGGTAGCGCATACAGCGCGGCATCCCTGAACATCGCCTATGATGAGGTAACTCCTGCCAGTGTCACCGCGAACATCGTTGCCGCTGGTGTCGAAGCTGCTGACCTGTGCATGTCCACGATTGGCATGGTACCTGACCTGCTTCTTGCTCCCGGATTCTCCGACAAGACCGCTGTTGCCGCTGTGCTCGCAGCGAAGGCAGATGCCATCAACGGTATGTTCCGGGCAAAGGCTATCATTGATCTCTCTACCGCCGCATCTGGTGGCGCTGACTCATACGACGAGGTTGTTTCCCTCAAGAACAGCAACAACTTCACTGACGAGAATGAGATTGTCTGCTGGCCTATGGTCAAGCTCGGAGACATGGTCTTCCACATGTCCACTCAGGTTGCCGGCGTGATCGCATCGACTGATGCGGCGTATGCAGCGCCTTATGTCAGCCCGTCCAATAAGGGTCTCCAGTGTGACGGCCTTGTAACTGTTGGCGGTAACGAGATCATCCTGAGTCTTGCTCAGGCGAATGTTCTCAACAGCAATGGTGTTGTCACCGGCTTGAATTTCATGGGAGGTTTCAAGCTCTGGGGCAATTACACCGCATGCTATCCGACGAACACGGATGTCAAGGACTACTTCATCCCTGTTTCCCGGATGATCGATTTCGCATCCAACACCCTGATCCGCACGTTCTGGGGCAAGCTTGACATGCCGATGAACCGCAGACTGATCGATACCATACTCGACAGCTGCAACATCTGGCTGAACGGTCTGACCGGCTCCGGATACATCCTCGGTGGCCGCTGCGAGATGCTCAGCGACGAGAACCCTGATACCAACCTGATGGCTGGCATCATCAAGCTGCACGTATTCATTACACCGCCTTCTCCTGCACAGGAGATCAACTTTGTGGTCGAATACGATGTCGACTACGTAGCTTCTGCTCTGACCTAAGGAGGAATGAAAAATGGCAAAACAGCCTGAAACAAATATCGTTTTCGAATGCTACGAAGACGGTAACAACTTCCTGGGACTGACTCAGGCCACGCTTCCCAATATTGCGTTCAAAACGACGCAGATCAACGGTGCAGGCATCAATGGCGACGTTGATGTTCCTGTCACTGGTATGATGGAAGCGATGGAGCTTTCCCTGAACTTCCGGTCTCCGACTGATGCAGCCAAGTCTCTGGCGGCACCGAAGTCCCATCATCTG
>JAFSZW010000242.1 GCA_017458865.1 Clostridia bacterium | reverse complement strand
GTTCCCTGCGTGACGTGCAAAAGCGGCATAAAACGCATCACCCAACTGCCTCTCACGGACGAAGAGCAGCTTGCCCTCAGGAAATCCGCCGGGGTGATTGAGCAATATACCCGGCAGGCGCTCGAGATCATAGACGGCCTCATGAAGACGAAATAAAGACAGGCGGGATACCGCCTGTCTTTATTATTCTCCCGGTTTCGAAACCTCTGCACCAGTCAGCAGGCACCGGAGGCCGGCGCTACCCATTCATACGCAAGGCGCGGATCGCCGTTTTCAAGATGAATGATCCCGCAATATACAAAGTCCTCGCGCGTTATCGCCTCCTGCATGGGCTTGTTATCTGCATGCGTATCCACCCGAAGATGTGAATACTGTGCTCTGGCGAACGTCACGGCCTCATGATATACGCGCGTATGTGTGCCGTCACTGGCAATCCGGTGAATGGTCGCATAATCCGAGTCATTCAGCCATGCACCGTCTTCGATTACGGCATACGTCGGATCTTTCCCGTAATGCAGCATAAATACACCATAGATCTCATCATCCTCTGACACCATGGCATACAGTTCGCCCCTGGCAATGTCGCCCTCAAGCAGTTCCTGCCCGGGATATCCGCCGACCCACTGGTTCATGTTGCCATGTGCGCGCATAAAGCTGCGCGCACAAGCATAGATTTCGTTGATTCTCGGCAGATCCTCGGCCTTTGCCTTTCTGATCATCTTATTCCTCCGTCGTCCACTTACAGGGAAAGGATAAGGCGTTCCAGCTCATCCGGCGTCGACACCACATATCTGGCACCGGCCCCCTCCAGATTCGCCCGGTCCCGGAATCCCCAAAGCACGCCAATGCCCGGAATTCCGGCATTGCCGGCTGTTTCAATGTCCACATTGGAATCGCCCACATAGACCGCATTCCCGCAGAGCACATCCATTGCCTCAAGCGCTGCAAATACGCTGTCCGGCGCCGGTTTCCTCGCACGGCTCGGATCATCTCCGACGCTGACGCTGACCAGGTCCCCAAAGTACTCACTGCACAGCGCACGGACTGCAAAGTCAATCTTATTGGAGACAACTGCGTGCCGGATGCCTGCACGTTTCAGGTTGCCCATTACCTCAGGAATACCCTCATAGGGTTTTGTGCAGTCCTTGTTATGAACCGCATATTCGCGCAGAAATGCATCATGTACTGCCTGATAATGCGGATCATCCTGTCCGCCCGGCAGTGCGCGGCAGATCAGGCGCTGCGTGCCGTTTCCAACCATCTGCCGGACCGCTTCCCTCGGGTGCTCGCTGCATCCGTTTTCACGCAATGCCGCATTGAGACTGTTTGTCAGGTCGTCCAGAGTATCAAGCAGTGTGCCGTCCAGATCCCAGATGACCGCTTTAATATTGCCCATATTTTACCCTTTCAGTATGACACATCTTAGCCAGGCCCTCATATATAAGACATCAAAAAAGCCAGGCCCGAATGCTATCACATTCTCTGGCTTGGCTCCTGATTATTTATTCTTCTTCCTCGCCGCCGGCATTCACTTTATCATCCAGGACGATCCGTACCAGCTTGCGAATACGATCATCATCCGGATTCGGCCTGCTGCCTTCACCGTATCCAAGCCCATTGAAGTGCCTGACCTGCGCCTTTTCCTTCTCGCAGCGTGCAGTCTCAACGTCCAAAATCGTCTCAATGGTATGAATACCCATCCTGTCGAGTGTCGTCAGCTTCCGGTACAGTTCGCTGTACTTCCCGTCAAACGCTTCAAGATCCGTATCACTGTCCTGCTTGATATCAAGCATATTGCAGATCTTCGCGACAGTGCTGTATGCTGTTCCACTAATCCCCTTGGAAAGGCAGTTCGTCAGTGTGCTGTACGGAATATCGCTCTCGTCGGCAAATCTACGCAGACTCTGATAATGCGACTTAATCCCCTTTTTAATTTGTTCAGTCATGTTTTCCAAGTCAGTGTCCTCCCCTTTGATTATCCTTTTCCAGGCGAGCGCCTGTTCCCCTGAACATCAAAAGCCTTACAGGCATTTACACTTCAGTTACCTCATACATTATATATCCAAATTTGGTTTTATTCAATCACGTTATTGAAGTTTCCTGAAATTTTCTTTTCTTTGCTTTTCTTTCATTTTCTTTCCTTTTTTTGAAAAGAAATCGCCCGAATTCCGCTGTTTGGACAAATTTGATAAACATGTTATGTGCTGTTCCTGAAAATCCACCTGCACATTGATTGTCCAGATCATGCAAAATCGTTCTCATATTGCCACATTTATTTATTGCAATAATTGTGACTATCATTGCATAATTTTACTATGATACAGATCTGCTTCAAGATGTTAATGATCCAAAACGCAAATCCCTATCACTTTCTCAATCATGTCAGAATAAAAGAGATTATTCCAGTAAATTATGATGCTGTTTGACTCAAAATGCTTATTCTAATGTCAAAAACGTATAGCATATCCACGATTTAAATCAATTAGACTATAATTCCCTTTAGTGATATAATTATATTAAGTGTAATTATATACAAATACTATGCCCACTTTAGTCCCGTGCTCACGAAAACCTGCATTTCGTGCGACCAGCTCCTACTTATGTGATGATCCGGCTAAACAGCTGTCTCGGGGATCAGGCAGCCTGAAAGCCATCGACAGAGTACCCTCATGTGTCTGATAGACACGCCCCTCAGAAAGGGGATATGCTCATCGCATGAGCGTCCACCCCGAAAAGGTCAGGTTCACACATGTTTAGAGCACCTATGGGAAGACTGGGTGATCATCGCAATCACCAACTGTCTGAATGATAAAGCAGGGCATGAAGTGTCAGTTTGGATGAGCACATGATCCCGATCAGCCGCATATCCTTCAAAAAACAGGGAGCCGGGAATCCATGATTCCCGGCTCCGTTTTATGATCTTACAGAAGATGGCCGCATTCCTTGTCAAAGGAAAGATAAGCCTGGTCATCGACAGCAAACACCTGTTTGTTAACCGGGCAGTTGTCGTTGATCTTAACCAGCGTGTCGCCGACACGCACATGGTAGTACTGGTACGAACCCATGAAGCAGGAGAGTTCCACCTTGCAGGGAATATCTCCCTTGCTCTCAATCCGGATTGCCTCAGGACGAAGAACGATCTTTCCGGTATCGCCGGCCTTGACCTGCCGGTCGGATACGACAGCAACCTTGCTGCCGTTTACATCCGCCGTGATGCTCTTGCCGTCAACTGATGAAACAGTGGCATTGAGGAAGTTGCACTCACCGATGAAGTCAGCGACAAACTCGTTAACCGGATGATAGTAGATCTCCGTTGGGCTTCCCTGCTGCTCAATGACGCCCTTGCGCATAATGATAATGCGGTCCGAAATGGACATGGCCTCACTCTGATCATGCGTGACATAGATTGCCGTGATGCCCAGACGCTGCTGGATCTTCCGGATCTCCGTACGCATCTGCACGCGCAGTTTCGCGTCCAGGTTGGAAAGCGGCTCATCGAAGAGCAGAACACCCGGTTCGACAACCAGCGCTCTGGCCAGTGCAACACGCTGCTGCTGACCGCCGGACAGTTGGTTGGTCATTCTGAGTTCCATCCCGCCCAGCTCAACCAGACTCAGTATATTGGCAACCCGTTTCTGAATCTCATCCGCCGGGACCTTGCGCAGCTTGAGTCCGTAAGCGACGTTTTCAAACACGTTCATGTGCGGGAACAATGCATAGCTCTGGAACACCATCGCCGTATCCCGCTTGTTGGGCGTTAGTTCATTTATGGCATCGCTGCCGAGGAAAATCTCGCCCTCATCAGGGCTCTCAAAACCCGCCACCATACGCAGCGTCGTTGTTTTGCCGCATCCGGAGGGGCCGAGCAGTGTAATGAACTCGCCCGGGGCAATATCAAGACTGACATCCTTTACCGCAAAAAAGTCCTCATGCGTTTTGGGGTCCTGATATATTTTCGAAATATGATCGAGGCGAACGCCTTTCGGTTCCTTACCCATTTTTATTCTCCCTTCCAAAACACTCAGGCTTTTTTCCTGGCATACTTCTTGGCTTCCCGCTCAGCCAGCCGCTGGGACTTGCTCTTGCCGAAATAGCGCATGACAAAGTTCATGATGAGGATGGCGGCATATGCCATGGCAATCAGGACAGTTGCATACGCACAGGCCTCGCCGTACTTTCCCTTTTCTGCAAACTCGTTGATCTTGCAGGTAATCAGCAGGTACTGCGGCGTCACCAGCAGGATAACCGCGGAAATAGCGGTAATTGAGCGGACGAACGAGGTAACAAGACCGCTCAGGAAGGAATCCTTAATCAGCGGCAGTGTGACGGTCATAAACACGCGTCCGCTGCCTGCGCCCATATCATAGGCGGACTCTTCAATGGACTTGTCGATCTGCCTGAGTGCAGAGATACCGCTTCTGGTACCGACAGGCAGTGAACGGACGACGAAAACGATGATCAGGATGATGCCGGTTCCATAAATGCCCTGCAGCATACCTGTACGGAACAGACCGCCGGAGAAACCGCGGATGTATCCAATGCCCAGAACGGTTCCGGGAACCGCCATGGCCAGCATGGAAACAAACTCGATAAATCCCTTCATCTTGAACTTCTTCTTGACGACCAGGTACGAGATGATCATGGAAAGCAGTGCCGTAATCGGCGCAGCAATCGCAGAGAGCATGAACGAATCCCTGAACGCCTTGAGTCCATCATACTTGAGCAGATACTCGTAGTGAGAGAAGACCAGGGAGTAATTCCGTCCCCACAGCTTAAAGAGCGAGCCGAAGAAAACGGATACGTACATCATGAGAACGAAAATGGAAACCAGGGAGCACAGGATCGTCAGCGGAGCACGGACACTCATATCCGTAATCAGCATGCGGGCGCGGCTCGCTTTGCCGGTCAGCGTCTGTGCTGTCTTGGCCTCAAGATAGTACTTCTGAACCAGGAACAGCACCAGCGTGAGGCTCAGCAGGATGACTGCCATAGCGGAGGCGCCTGCCTTATCATAGCTGCCGCCGGTGACCTGCAGATAAATGGTCGTTGCCAGCGTATCGAAGTCGCCGCCGATCATCATGGGGTTGGCGAAGTCGGCAACAGATTCGATAAAGGTTACCAGAAACGCATTGCCAAGGCCCGGCAGGAGCAGCGGCAGCGTAACTGATGTAAACACCTTCATCCGGGAAGCGCCCATGTCGCGGCTCGCTTCCTCGAGTGACGGGTCAATGTTTTTGAGCAGTCCGGTCAGCATCATGTAGCAGACCCGGAAGAACGTCAGAATCTCAACGATTGCAATGCCGTGGAGGCCGTAGATGTTGGAGTCATAGATTCCAAGCAGCGATCTTGTAATCAGGCCGCTGCGGCCAAACAGCAGGATCATGGAAAGACTCAGGACGAAAGGCGGTGATACGACCGGCAGCTGCGAAACCACCGCGAACAGACCGCGTACAAATTTGCTTTTGATGTCAACATATACATCGACATAGGCAAACAGGAGTCCAAGCATTGTAGAGCCAAAGCCTACCAGAAAGCCCAGAATAAGCGTATTCTTGAATGCTTTCCGGAAGCGGTTCATGCCCATAACCCGTGTAAACACGGCGCCGGTAATATGCGAATTCACAATGGCCGTGCCATCTTCCGCTGTTACCGTGTTCGTTTCATATACGCTCTCAATGAGCAGCATGGAGAGCGGATAAAGAATAAACAACGCCAGAAGAACCGTCAGAACACAGATTGTGACCACAAGGAGCGGATCACCGAAGAATTTCTTTCGGTCAAGCTGACGCGACTTGGATGTTGCCAAGGATAGATCCCTCCATTTCATTAAGACCGGTGCTGCCTGCAGCAAAATGCACAGTCAGCAGTTATCTTTCCCTCTGTTACCAAAAAGGGATGGCGTTGTCCGCCATCCCCTGTTTCCGACAGACCCGGAAAGGATCACTATATTATTACTCAGTCTTGAAACGGTCATCCTGACCAACAGCGTTGAAGAAGTCTTCAACATACTTGGAGGTGTTGGCCTTTGCATCGGCGAAGTCATAATCAATGACGTTCTCCGGATCGAGGCCGGCATCAATCGCCTGCTGCGGCTGCTCAGCATTGTCGAGTACGAGGAACTGATAGGACTCGTTATCCTTTGCAATGTTGACGCAATCCGGGCTGAGGGCGAACTCAATCCACAGCTTGGCAGCATTGGCATGCTTTGCGTTCTTGAAGATAGCAGTGGAGCCAACCTCATAGGAGGTGCCGCTTGCCGGAACGATCAGAGCAATGTTGTCATAGCCGTCGAGGATCTGGGTGATGCCATCATGCAGGAATCCGATGCCGATAACGCACTCGCCGAGGCCGACCTTCTTGGACGGGCCGGAACCGGACTTGGTGTACTGCTGGATGTTCTTGTCGAGCTCGACGAAGTACTTCATAGCCTCGTCATGGCCCTTCATCTGAACCATGGTGTTGATAACGAGCTTTGCGGTGCCGGCAGTGGACGGGTTGGATGTCCAGATCAGGCCCTTATACTCTTCCTTGAGCAGGTCGTCCCAGTCCTTCGGGGCTTCTACGCCAAGGCGGGCAAGCTCTTCAGTATTGGCCATGAATCCAAGGATGCCCTTGTAGATGCCATACCAATAGCCATCAGCATCGCGATAGTTTGCAGAGGTCAGATGAGAAGCATTCTTTGCCTCATAAGCCTCGAGCAGACCTGTGGATGCCATCTCAGCATAGGGATCATTCGTGCCGCCGAACCATACATCAGCAGAAGGATTGCCGTTTTCCTCGGTGATCTTGGCCTGAACCTCACCGGTGGAAAGACGCTGATAGCTGGTCTTGATGCCAAACTCATTTTCGAACTGCTGGCATGCTGCGGACAGATAAGCTTCCTCGCAGGAACCATAGACGATCAGTTCGCCGTCACCCTGAGCAGCGGCAACGAGCTCAGGATCAAAATCCTCAACAGCTGCCATTGCCATTGTGGCAAGACTCATAGCGAAAACAAGTGCCAGTACGAGAGCAAACAGTTTCTTCATAAAGGTTACTCCTTTCATATCTTACGCGCAGGCGTCCTCATACAACTCAAATGACCTTCGGACCGCTTTGGCGTCGTTTCTGAAATTATACTGGTATTGAATAATTCTGTCAATTATTTTTTATGAAAATCCGCCATGTAAAGCCAAAAATCCGCTTCTGATCGGAAGCGGATTTGTCTCTTCATTATCTATTTGAGGCAGATGTTCTGTCATTCTCATGCAGATGGGATATTGTTTGTAAATATCACGTCTGCACAGGGCTGCGATCGTCCGAGTACGCCGGATGCTGCCAGAAAACCAGTATCCGCCGGGGAAAGTCTTCGTCACACCCGTCCGATCTGACAAATGCCTGTCCTCAACTCTGTCTGGCCAGGCAGGGACTGAATGCCGTGCACGCCATGGCCGGAGGGCTACATAATGACCTCCTTGTTCACCATTCCACCGAATATGGTCCGCCAGATGATCTTAAGATCAAGTCCTGCGCTCCAGTTGTCAATGTACCACAGGTCATATTCCACCCGTTCCCGGATGGATGTATCCCCTCTGAGGCCGTTGATCTGCGCCCATCCCGTAATTCCGGGTCTCACCTGCTGGCGAATCAGATATCTCGGAATCTCCTCCTTGTAGTGATTGACATGGAACGGCACCTCAGGTCTCGGACCGACAAAGCTCATCTGACCCACCAGTACATTAAAGAACTGGGGGAATTCATCCAGGCTGTATTTCCGAATGAAGCTGCCGAACTTTGTCCGTCTTTCGTCCCTGTCCGTCGACCATCCTGTGTCCTCACTGCTGTTCATGCGCATGCTCCTGAACTTGAGCATCATAAACGGCTTTTTGTCCTTGCCAATCCGCTCCTGCTTGAAGATGATGGGGCCCGGACTTGAAAGCTTTACGCCAATGGCAATCACAAGCATCAGCGGGCTGGTGATGATAATCAGGAGCAAAGAACCAATCAAATCAAATGAACGCTTGATGATCACGCTTACGATGTTGTCCATCGGGGTTGCGCGCAGATTAAACAGCTTGATGTTATCAATCGTTTCAACCGTCGGATACATCGGGTAGTAATCATTGTAGAAAGGAATCATTTCAACATGAATGCCTTCTTTGTCTGCAATGCCGAGAACAGACGGCATGAACCGGATCTCATGGGGCTCAAGTGCGACAATAATGCCGTCATAAGAGCCATTCTGTATGATCTCTCCCAGTTCCTCATAGCTGCCGAGCGGCACGCCCATCTCCTTCTTTGGAACACCGCTCACGTATCCGTCCACCCGAATCCCCAGCTGGGTATTTGCCCGTATAGACCTGATGTACTGCTGAGCCAGACGTCCGTTGCCGACCACGACAACGTGTTTGAGATTATATCCTTTTGATCTGAAATAGCGAAGTACGGCAAAGACCGTCGTCCGTTTCACGCTGACAAAGACACTGGACAACATCCAGAAGATAAAAATCGTCAGACGCGAAACATCCAGGAGACGAAAAATGAAGAAGAATGCCATGAGGATAAACGAGCCAATGCCATTGATAATAAACACACGGATATTATCAATGCCCACCCGTTTCAGCCGTTTCGGCTTATACAGATGCGCAGCAGCATACGTAATCACGATGCCTATGCTGTATAAAACCGCCACGATCGCAAAGCGCGAATCCCTGAGCGGATTTCCCGAATAACCGTTCAGCACTTCAAACCGGATGCCCAGACTGACAAAGTACGAGATAAGAATCAGGGCTGCATCCGAAAATGCATTCAGAAAATTCAGAAATCCTTGATTTTTCTTAATCAACGCAACATCTCCTCCCGGACATGCTTAAGTGCTTCCGCCAGACTCCAGCTCACTGCCTGGTGCAGTGTCAAGCTCAAACTTTCGATTGATCCATTTTGCTAAGTTTTCGCCGCATGCTGCATCCATTATAGCGCATTTCCCCGGATTCATGCTGATGCAGGCCCGCCTTTATACGATCTTTTCACGCCGTATTCTACCACAATCCAAATCTGATAACAAGGAAGTGCCGGGCAGCACAAAATGCTGCCTAAAAATGCAGCCAGTGCATGTGCACTGGCTGCAGATGGGTTTCAATAATCTTAAATTACTTGAACGGATTCTCCGTCGGATACGGCAGGCTGGCCGGCTGATTGTAGGCGATGTCCTTGACGCCCATGAAGCGGAAGACCTCAAAGAGTGCTTTGCCAACATGGGAGAACGCAACCGCGCCATGATGCGGATAGCGCTTCTCGATCAGGACATGACGATAGAAGCGGCCCATCTCCGGGATGGCGAATACGCCGATGCCGCCGAACGAACGGGTCTTGACATCGAGAATCTCGCCCTCAGCGATGTACGCACGCAGCTGGCCTTCGCTGTCGCACTGCAGGCGGTAGAAGGTGATCGGGCTGGCAGCCAGATCGGCCTCAAGGGTGCCGCGGGTGAAGTCCGGATCGCTTCCGGCCGGCTCCAGCAGACGGTGCTGGATCAGCTGATACTTGACCGCACGGTAAGAGCACAGCTTACACTCCGGCGTATTGCCGCAGT
>JAFSZW010000241.1 GCA_017458865.1 Clostridia bacterium | reverse complement strand
TAATTGTGTGTGCTGTACTCATTTGAATCTTATCACAACTGATTTGGATCGTCAATTTCGATAATATTAAACAAAACGGGTATTTGTTGCGAGATCGAGTACAGGAAAATGCTGAAGCCAGGCGCGTTTCGATGTTGACAATTTCCGATAAAGTGATACACTTTAGCCGATTCTTTTGGAAAAGGAGTTGTGGAATGGGTTACAGAATCTTTACGGATGCTTCTGCGGACATCAGCGATGAACTGATGCGCGATGTGCCAGCTGTTGAGATGATCCCAATGGATGTTGAACTTGATGGGACGCCATATCTGTATGGACCAGGGGGAAACCTGGACAACAAAAAGTTTTATGCGACTCAGCGGGCGGGCAAATTTGCGAGCACGTCCCAGATCAATCCGCTCAGGTATAAAGAGTATTTCAGCAAAACGCTGGAGAAGGGCGAGGATATTATCTATCTCGGACTGACTCAGGGCATATCCGGGACTTTTATGTCAGCAAACCTGGCCATGGAAGAACTGAGAGAGAAATATCCGGACAGGAAGATTACGGCGGTAGAGACATACTGCGCGGCTGTCGGTCTTGGCATGCTTGTGCATGAGGCTGCAAGGATGCAGGCAAACGGGCTGTCGTATGAAGAGCTGGTTGCCTGGGTTGAGGCGCATCGTCTCAATATCTGTCACTGGTTTACTGTAGATATGTTTGACCATCTTAGACATGGCGGCCGTGTATCGGGTGCGGCGGCAACGGTTGGCTCTCTGCTCAATATCAAGCCGCTCCTTCACATTGAAAATGACGGTACGCTCAAGGTGATGGAAAAGCCGCGCGGGCGGAAACAGGCTATCCGGCATCAGGTGGCCCATATGAAAGAGGACTGGATTCCGGATGAACTCGGCAATCTGGTGGTCATTGGGCACGGAGATGATGAGGATGCGCTAAAGCAGTGCACGGATGCTGTTCTGGCGGAATTCCCGAATGCGGATATCCGGCCGGCTTACATTGGAGCCCTGATCGGCGCACATACCGGTCCTGGAATGCTGGCACTCATCTACTGGGGAAAGAAACGGTAATCTCTTGTCAATCTACGTGAATCATGCTAAACTTGATGCGGTCTTTGACCGCATTTTTTTGTGCCTGCGCGTGTACAGCGCTGCGCACCGGAGGTATTATGAACCATCCTGTAACATTTAAAATGGTGGCAAAGGATGCCAGGACGCATGCGCGCCGGGGTGTCCTGACGACTCCGCACGGGGAGATCCAGACCCCGATTTTCATGCCGGTTGGCACACAGGCAACTGTCAAGGCAATGACGCCGCGGGAGCTTGAGGAGATCGGCACGCAAATCATGCTTTCCAACACATATCACCTGCACCTGAGACCGGGCGAGGATCTGATCCGGGAAGCAGGTGGGCTGCATCGTTTCATGAGCTGGAATAAGCCGATTCTGACAGATTCCGGCGGCTTCCAGGTGTTTTCGCTGGCGAGCCTCAGGAAGATCCGGGAAGAGGGAGTCAGCTTTCGCAGTCATCTGGACGGCTCGGCCATGTTTATGGGGCCGGAGGAGAGTATGGCCGTCCAGGAAGCACTGGGCAGTGATATAGCCATGGCTTTTGATGTCTGTACGGCGTACCCCTGTGATTATAAGACGGCGAAAGATGCCATGGAACGGACACACAGATGGGCAGAACGCTGCAAGAAGGCGCATACCCGTGAGGATCAGGCACTCTTTGGCATCGTTCAGGGCGCATTTTTCAAGGACTTGCGGATTGAAAGCGCCAAGGCGCTTGCTGATATGGATTTCCCGGGGTACGGGATTGGAGGACTGTCGGTTGGTGAACCCAAACCCATCATGTATGATCTTATGGATGAGCTTATGCCGTACATGCCGGAAGATAAGCCGCGTTACCTGATGGGTGTTGGCAGCCCGGACTGCCTGGTGGAGGGTGTCTACCGGGGAATTGATATGTTTGACTGTGTGCTTGCCACAAGAATTGCCAGGAACGGGACATGCTTTACGGATCAGGGAAGGCTTGTTGTACGAAACGCAAAGTACGCCCATGACTTTGGCCCGATAGAAGAGGGTTGTGACTGCTACGCCTGCCAGAATTTCTCAAGAGCATATATCCGGCATCTGCTTAAAGCGGGCGAGATCACTGGTGGGCGACTGGCGACCATCCATAACCTCCGTTACCTTCTTCGCCTCATGGAACGCAT
>JAFSZW010000240.1 GCA_017458865.1 Clostridia bacterium | reverse complement strand
TTTGATTCCGCGTGTCCTCTTTGTAAAAATTGACCTTGCAGACATCATGAAACAGGGATGACACGGCAAGCGCCTCTGTTTTGAGCGGCAGCTTAAACGATTCCGTCAGCTGGCGGGCATACTGGAAGACGTCCAGACTGTGCTCGCAGAGACCGCCGGCATAGGCCCCATGATAGCGGCTGCTGGCCGGTGCCCTGAAGAAATCGGACTTTTCGAGCCAGTCAAGCAGTGCATCCAGCCCTTCGCGGGAGATATTCTCACGGCAGCATGCAATAAAAGTCTCTTTCTGTTTATTCAGGTCAATACTCATATGCGGCCTCCTGCCATCCGGACAAATCTTCGAATCGGAACACTGAAAGTATATCAATCAGCCTCAATAAAGTCAATTCGCATCGGATACTTTCAGGTCACATATCCATCTGCACGTTTCAGCTGGGCTCGCAGCCTTTGTTTCTTTCCGGAACTTTGCAAATGCGCTGTTTCCTGCAATGCCTGCATTCAGGCAGACCGGTTTAAATCTCACCACAGCGCAGTGGCACATGCATCCAAATTGTGCTATAATTCCATCAACCAATGAATTCACGTTAATGAATAAGGAAAACAGTCATGGCAAACAAGAAACCGAGCGAAGGACAGACGGGAAAGCGTTCCATCTTCAAGCCCCGTACAAGGGAACGCAACTTCCTCCTCAGCGTGATCGTCACGGCCATTCACCTGACGGTCATCCTGATTGTATGTTTTTGTCTGGCCGGTGTCGGTGCTGTCATCGGCATTGCCAAAACATATGTGGATACTGCACCAACGCTGGATCTGGCTGCACTGGATGCGCAGGACCAGACTTCCTTTATATATGATGCAAACGGCAATCTCATCACGGAATACAAGGGCACTGAGGACCGCATCATGGTCTCCATAGATGAGATCCCCAGGATGCTCCAGAATGCCTTTGTCGCCGTCGAGGATGCGCGTTTCTATACGCATAACGGCGTTGACATCAAGCGCATCATCGGCGCCTTTTTCACCAACTTTACGACCGGCTCCATGCAGGGCGCCTCGACCATCACCCAGCAGCTGATCAAGCAGACGCTGCTCTCAAGCGAACAGTCATACAAGCGCAAAATCCAGGAAGCATACCTGGCCATGCAGCTTGAAACGCGGTATACGAAGGACCAGATCCTCGAAAGTTATCTGAACACCATTTTCCTCGGCGGAAACTACTACGGCGTCCAGGTTGCCGCCAACGGCTATTTCGGCAAGTCCCTCAAGCAGCTCACCCTGAGAGAGTGCGCCATGCTGGCCGGGCTGACCCGCTCCCCGAACTACTACAATCCCCGGGCCAATTTCTATACTCGTAATACGGAAGGCAGCAATACGCCCGACATTACCAATAACCGGACGGATTACGTGCTGAGGCAGATGCGGGACAACGGCATGATCACGCAGCAGGAATACAATGCCGCTCTGGACCGCAAGACGGCCACTGTCCTTGAAAAATCGCCCGCATCAACGGACCTTTACAAGTATCCGCACTATGTGGAATATGCCATTTCGGACGTGATTGACACATTCCTCAACCTGAACGGGCTTGAAAACACGCAGGCAAACCGCTATGCCATGGAAAACAAGCTGCGCACAGGCGGATACAGCGTGTATCTCTGTCTGGATACCGAAATCCAGACCATACTTGAGGAATCCCTTGCCTCGTGGTCAGATTACCCGCGTCTAAGGGACCCCTCAGACCGGATTTACCAGGCACGAAACTCGGACGGCACGTATACGGAGATTGAGCAGCCCCAGGCGGCAGCCTGTGTCTTTGACTACCGGACCGGCGAGCTCAAGGCCGTCGTCGGCGGACGGTATACGCCGACAGCCAGAAAGACGCTCAATCGCGCCAGTGACATGACCATGCCGGTCGGCTCGTCCATAAAACCGCTTTCCGTGTATGGACCTGCCATCGACAAGGGGCACTCCCCCGCCTCCATCGCCTACAACATGCCCGTTCCCATCTCCGGATACAAGGATTCCAACCTGCAGGACACATGGCCGCAGAATTACGGCGGCGGCGGATATCAGGGACCGCAGAGCTTCCGCAATGCCATGAAAAACTCCTACAATACGTCCGCAGCCTCCATCCTCATGACCTATGTCGGCGTGGCGGATTCCGTTGCGTATCTGCACCGTTTCGGCATACCGGACAAGAACATCAATGCGGACCCGTTCGGTCTGGCCCTCGGCTCATCGGGCATCACCCCGGTTCAGATGGCCGTCGCATACGGCACAATCGGCAACAAGGGCATCTACCAGCAGCCGCTCTCGTTCTCCAGGATACTTGACCGAAACGGCAATGTCGGGGTGGATATGCACCAGCATCAGAAGCGGAGCCAGGCCATCAAGATGTCCTCGGCCTACCTGCTGGTGGACATGCTCAAGGAAGTGGTCTCAAGCGGCACCGGCACAAAGGCGAAAATCTCCGGCCAGACGGTTGCCGGGAAGACCGGTACCAATTCGGACGCGCGCGGCGTGTTTTTCTGCGGCATGACCGGCTGGTACTCCGCCTCGCTCTGGATCGGACACGACAACTACAAGGCGCTGTCCTCCAAAGCTACCGGCGGCAATTCCGCCGCGCCGCTCTGGCAGAGCTTTATGGAAAAGATCCATAAGAGCAAAGGTCTGTCAAACCGTGAGATCATAGACGGTTCGCCCCAGGATTACAATCTGGTCCGGGTAACCACCTGCGGTGTTTCCGGGCAGCTGGCGACAGAGGCCTGCTACCACGATATCAATGGCTACAAGACCATCACGGATTACTGGGATGCCGACTCCGTGCCTAAGGATTACTGCACCATGCATAAATCCGTCAACATCTGCACGGAAAGCGGCCTGCTGGCAACTGAGTACTGTCCGTCATATGACGTTGAGCAGCGCAGCATCGTCATGATTCCGCTGGGGCACCCGCTGTACAATTACATTGATACGTACGGCGACACCATCCGGCAGTACCTGGGCGAATTCGCAACCATGAAAAATCAGGAGGACATCGCCTCCAACATCTGCCCGATCCATGACGCCTACTATACGCAGGAGGATTACAGCCAGCGGCAGAATCTCGAGGATACGGCCTACAATCTCATTATCGAGGCATACCAGATTGTCGGCGCATCCCCCAACGTGAGCAATGAGACACGGCGCACGATCAACACGGCGATCAGCACCGTCCAGACACTGCTCTCCGTCGCACCGGTTGACTACGACTCCCTGCAACGCGCTGTCGACAACCTGCGTTACCAGCTCCAGGCCGCCGGCCTCTACTGAGCCGCCGTTTAAGGCCGATACAAATTCTCACCTCCTTTCACATGCCAATTTAAGCGGTCCCGCACTTGTGCGCGGGACCGCTTGCTTTTTTATTTTCTGACATTGCGGCGGACATCCTCGCCGTACAGTTCAAAGGCGCTTGTCCGGCTGCCGTCATACAGGCGCAGGCCGATCCGGTCGCCGTACCGCTCACGCGTCTGCATATTATTAAGGTTGGACGTTATGATCATGGACGCGTTTGAATTAATCCGTTCATTCAGGATGTAATACAGTCCGCTCTGCTCGTTGCTGAGCCGCGTAAGCGGCTCTGTGCCCAGATCATCTATCGCCAGCAGATCCGCCCGGATGAGATCGTCAACCAGTTCCGCATCGCTGTGGTCATACTGGTATTTCCGAACGGCATCGTACAGCCTGTAGGCAGATATCTTGAGCACGGAAAAGCCCCGCGTGAGTACCCGTTCCGCCACGCAGTTCATTAGGAACGTCTTGCCAAGACCGGACGCGCCGCTCAGGATGATCCCCTTGCCGCTTCTGGCCTCGAAGCTGTCCGCATACTGCTCGAGGCGGTTTCTGACCAGGAGCATCAGGTCACGCTGAGAGTGCTTTTTGCCCGGAATCGGGTGGTCCGGGAAGATCGTCTCATCAAAGGTCGAGAAGTTCTGCGTTTCAAGGTCCTGCAGTCCCTCATCCGACATCATGATTTTCAGCACCCGCTGGCGGACGCACGGACAGAAGTCATGAACCAGATCGCCCACATAGCCGGTGTCATGGCATAACGGGCAGCGGAACACGGGCTGCAGATAGTCCTCCGGATATCCGTTTTTGTGGAGCGCCAGCCGAATCAGGCGGTTGCTCCTGTCCATGTCCGCTACAAGCTTTTCCGAAATGTCCATCGCATTAGACGGATCACCAAAGGCATGCGACACACCATTTGAAAACAGTTTGGTGCGCTCATCAATCAGGCTGGTGATCTCCGGACATGCTGCCCTGACAGTCTCCACATGCCTGCGCTCATCCGCATAGTTCTGTTCACGCTGCTGTTCAAGCTCATAGAGTGCGGTTTTGGTCGCCTGATCCCGGCTGATCATACTAACTCCTCTCCGTCCAGATCCACAATGGCGGCAGCGGCCGCTCTGTTCCATTCATCATCTGTGTGCCGCAGGTAATCGTTCCTGTCACCGGTCTGCGCAGACTGCACAGGCTGCGCTTTCTGGTGCTGCGTCTGAACATGGCTGGTATGTTCATTCTTTGCCGCCTCTGCATCATGGATGCCCAGCACTGACCAGTCCCGCAGGATGGTATTGACCGCATCCAGCGGCGACGGACGTCCCTGTGCATAGCCGGCAGCAAGCAGAATCAGCTCATGGCTCATGCCATACTCCGTCTCCCAGCGGTTCAGCATCTTCCTGTCGCCCTCGGACGGCCTCTGTTTATCCACTGCAGCCGTTTCAAAGACCTGCCTCAGC
Organism: Clostridia bacterium; assembly: GCA_017458865.1. Classification (GTDB taxonomy): domain Bacteria; phylum Bacillota; class Clostridia; order Christensenellales; family Aristaeellaceae; genus Ventricola. The sequence goes on along the minus strand of JAFSZW010000240.1, from coordinate 2,321 downwards.
AGTGCGTTTTTCTCCCGTGTCTTCTGGGCTTCCATCTGCACGGCAAGCGCCGTATTGAGGCCCTGTTCAACCCAGCGCGTGAGCTGGCTGTCCACGTCTTCCATGCCCGCATGATTCAGTCTGCGGTGCACTGCGCGCACTGCGTACAGCACAAATGCATCCTCATAGCCCCTGTCCTGCCAGGCAATCACATGGGCAAGGTCGTCATCGGACGGAACGCTACCGGCACGGCCAAGGCCCTGGAGCACCTGCTTGGCAAAATCGCGGATGGTCCGCTGCTCTGCCTGTCCCATGGCCATGCTCTTCACATCGTGCCAGCCCATCTGATGCTGTCTCAGCAGGATGCCGTCGAGGTAGGCCATTGTCGGCGTTCCCTTCGTCGTCTCCTTACACGCCTCCTGGATGGCATCCGGGGTGAATCCCCAGTCATCCACCCATTTCCGGTACATTTCCTCCTCATCCTGGCTCGGCTTGCGCCGGCTGCCAAGACGGGTCAGAAGGCGCTGCAGCTCCTGTTTGCGCTCCCGTCCGAGGAGCAGCATCTGCTCGACATCCTCAACGGTCCTGACCCCGGCATCCGCCCACTCCTTCGCCTTGTTGTTCACTCTTGAGATGGGCAGGAATCCTTTCCATTCATTGCGCTCGTTCTGCAGGAGCATGATGACCACTTCCTCCGGCAGATCGTATACATCAACCCAGTCATAGATCATATGCAGATCAGTAACCGTCAGGATCTGATCACCCATGATGCGCTGAATTTCCTCCGTAAACCGGCGGTTATACAGCTGTTCTCCCGGATTCTTCACCCGGGTAAAGGCCACCTGATTGGCAGTCAGGATCGCATACGACTTGGGATTGTCCCCCACCTGACGGACCAGGCCTTCAATCATCCAGTAGCGAAATGCCTTCTCGACATCTGCCGGCTGCATATTGAGATCCTTGGCCAGCGCCTCTACGCTCTGCCGTTCCCGCGGATGGTGACAAAGCATAAGCGAATACAGATATACCTTTACATAATCCCCCGGAGCGCGAAGCATATACTCAGAAATAAACAGATTATCCACGGATGTCGCGTCATTCATCGACACAGCGTCATCAAAGCGGACAACAGCCATTAAGCCTCACCCTCCCCCTTTATAAATAGGAACACCTTCCCCATCTGCCAGCGACAGTGCTTTGGGTGTCCTTTGCCAGGCCGACGCCTTATCCAAATGGCGCTTCATTGTATCATCAAAAAGAGCCCGATTCAAGTAAGTTCGTAAAATTTTTGCACAGATGGAAATTATCACACGTTTTTCAGATAAGAATTGTGAAAATGATTCCTTTTTCATCCGGAACGTGTCGGAATACAAGCACTAAAAAAGGGAGCAGCATAAAATGCGAAAGGTCTCCGCGCCGTATGCCATGCGCCGTAAAAGCGGGATTTCCCGCACGTTGATCAGGCTCTGGCCGCATTGTCCGGTCTCAAAACCTGCTCAAATGCCTGCAATGAGACGAAAAATGCCGGCCAGGATGCGATGCAGGCCCATATGAGCGGAACAAACTTTTCAAAACTGTGTGTTGACTTCATTACGCTAAAGTGATATCATGGTAACGTTTCAATGCAAAATACAATTTGGAGGACCTTAATGATGAAGAAACTCTTCTGCATTCTTCTTGCACTGCTTGCACTTTTCACCGTTGCGATGGCGGATGACAGCGATACCATCATTGCAAATGGCAAGCTCGTCATCGGAATCACCGATTTCGCCCCGATGGATTACAAAGATGAAAACGGCAACTGGATCGGCTTTGATGCTGACCTCGCCCGTCTCTTTGCTGCTTCCCTTGGCGTAGAGGCCGAGTTCGTCGAGATTGACTGGGACAACAAGATTCTTGAGCTGAACGGCGGCACCATTGACTGCGTCTGGAACGGCATGACCCTGACAGATGAAGTCCTCTCCTCCATGGAATGCTCCAAGCCGTATGCCAACAACGCACAGGTTGTCATTCTCCCGATCGAGGTTGCCGAGGCGCTTGAGGATACCAGCGAGCTGGAAGGCTTCACCTTTGCCGTCGAGGCTGGCAGCGCCGGCGAGGCCATTGTCAATGAGTTTGGCTGGGCGAATACCCCTGTCAAGGCTCAGTCGGATGCAATCATGGAAGTTGCTGCCGGCACCAGCAATGCCGCCGTTATCGATTCGCTCATGGCTGGCGCCATGGTCGGTGAGGGCACCGGTTATCCGAACCTCGTCTACACCGTAGCACTCAACAGTGAAGAGTACGGCGTTGGCTTCCGGAAGGGCTCCGACCTTGCCGCAAAGCTCAATGCTTTCCTCGCA
>JAFSZW010000239.1 GCA_017458865.1 Clostridia bacterium | reverse complement strand
TGACGGATGAATGGCGCTGAAATACGGATTGCCCAAAGAACTTGCAAAAATGAGGCATGTGATTTATCCTACTGACAGAAAAGGCCGGAATACACGCAGCAATACAGCAGGAAGCGCAGAGGTGCTGATAAGCCGATCCGCAAACAGGAGGGAAAGCACATGAAAAGAATACTGACAATCCAGGACATCTCCTGTTTTGGGAAATGCTCTCTGACCATTGCACTGCCGATTCTCTCAGCCATGGGGATTGAAACTGTGATTCTGCCCACAGCGCTGCTGAGCACGCATACGATGTTCAAGGGATTCACCTGTAAGGATCTTTCAGATCAGCTGATTCCCATTACCGATCACTGGAAGCGGGAAGGGATCACCTTCGACGCGATTTATACCGGATACCTGGGTACGGAGGCGGAAATCGATACGGTTACCGGTATCATCAATGCTTTCCGGAACGAAAACACGATTGTATTTGTGGATCCGGTCATGGGGGACAATGGCAGGCTTTATACGGGATTCAATGAACATTATGCGGAGAAAAATGCCGGGCTCTGTGCCATTGCTGATATCATTGACCCGAACATCACGGAGGCTGCATTCCTGACGGGAATACCTTACCGGGAGGAATATACGGAGGCATATGCAAGGGAATTGCTGACTGCGCTTGCCGCACTTGGGACAAAGACGCCCATTCTGACCGGTGTTTCTCTCACGGAGGGGAAGACCGGCGCAATGGGCTATGATGCGGATGCAGATGTTTTTTTCGGGTATCAGAACGATAGAATCCAGGCATCATATCATGGGACAGGTGACATCTTCTCAAGTGTGCTGGCCGGGGCGTTTGTGCTGGGGATTGAGAGAGAAAACGCCCTGAGGCTGGCTGCAGATTTTACTGCCCGGACAATTGCCGAAACGATGAAAAGGGCAGAAGATCCACGGTATGGAGTTGCATTTGAGGCAGCGATTCCATCGTTGATCCATTTACTGAAAGAGGCGTAGTGGTCTGCTGAAAATCAGGTCAATTCCAGGGACTGGGGGAAAAGCGGATCAGTCAGGTGGTGTGGATTATACAGTTCAGTCGGAGAAAACCTCCAATGCTCTTTCAGCTGTCAATTCCCCAAAAGCCAGCCCAATGACGGACGTTCAGACTATTCCGACGGTATTATGTGGACGGAAGACTTTTTCTGGAAAGGGGTTGTGGAATTAGACAGCAGGGGAAAAAAAACCGACAAAGCAGAATGCTTTATCGGTAGATTGAAGTACTGAAAGTGATCCGACAGGACGGGTGAGGGCGCATCAGAGGCCGATCACCAGATCCTTCTTGATCGCTGCGAAGATGGTGTCGCCCTCGCCGAAATCGAGACGGTTCTCAAACACGACATCGGCATTCAGAGGGAGTCCGTCAAAGTCAACGGTGAAGCGGATCAGGTTGCCGTGGGAGATGTGACTGACAATCTTGCCCTCGGCAGTCAGAAGGCCGTCCGTTTTCGCGGGTGCCTGCGTGCTGAGCTGGATGATTTCCGGCCGCACGGCCACATCCTGACCGGCAATGTCTGCTTTGAATACGCGGTTGAACTCAGCTGCGCTGGGCAGATTGTAGTTGCCGATGAAGGTTGCCGCGAACTTCGTGGCGGGACGGGTGTAGATCTGTTCCGGCGTACCGGACTGCTCGATTTTGCCGTTATGGAACAGGTGAATCATGTCGGACATGACCATGGCCTCGTCCTGATCGTGAGTGACGAAAATGGTTGTGATGCCAAGCTGCTGCTGAATCCGGCGGATTTCTATCTGCAGATTCTTGCGAAGCAGGGCGTCAATGGCTGACAGCGGTTCATCCAGCAGAAGAACCTTGGGCGCGGTCACCATGGCGCGCGCCAGCGCGACGCGCTGCTGCTGTCCGCCCGAAAGCTGGGCGGGATACTGGCTGATCTTGTCACTGAGACCTACGATGCCAAGCATTTCTTCCACTTTCTGGTTGATTTCCGCCTTGGGCATCTTTTTGAGTTTCAGTCCGTATGCGACATTGTCATGCACGTTCATGTTCGGAAACAGAGAATACTGCTGGAAAACCATGCCGATGCCCCGGCGGCGCGGGATGACATCTGTGATTTCCTGGCCGTCAAGGTAGATATGGCCATTTGTAACCTGTTCAAGGCCGGCCAGGCAGCGAAGCAGGGTGGATTTTCCGCAGCCGGAGGGGCCGAGAAGCGTGACCAGCTGTCCTTTTTCGACCTCCAGGTCAATATCCTTGAGAACATGATTTGTTCCGAATAGCTTGTTGATTTTTTCAAACCGAATGTAAGACATGCGTCATTTCCCCCCGTTTCTGATTTTCTCAAGCGTGCTTCTGCTTTGCAGGGTCAGCACAAAGGCTGTAATGATAAAGGTGATCAGCATAATGACCACGAACACCGCGGAAGCCTCCGTACTGGAACGCTTCATGGCCTGATAGAGGAACTTCTGCATGTTATTGACGCTTGTGCTGGACAGGTTGCGGATGATGACGTAATCGCCAAACAGCAGACCTACAGCCAGCAGACTGGAGACGGTGATGCCGGTGAGGATGTTGGGGACAATAACCTTGAAGAAGGCGGCAAGCTTGCTTTCTCCCAGCATTTCAGCCGCTTCAAGCAGCATGTTCATGTTGATGGCGCGCATGCCGTTGCGGATGCCGTTGTAGATATGCGGCAAAATGATGATGCAGTATGCCCCGATCAGCATGGTCATGCGTCCGCTCAGGAAGCCCTTGCCCTTGGCATACAGAATCAGGATGGAAACGGAAAGGATAACACCCTGAATGGTGTAGGGAATCATGCAGAGGATCTGCACATACTTTTCAAGCTTTGGAAAGTATACTGTGACTACGAACAGCGCCAGCAGGACGACGATGATGGTGATGACGATGGGAATCACGCAGACGATCAGCGTCTGGTACATAGCGGTCAGGAAAGCGGGATCCGTAAAGATCTTCTGATAATTCGCCAGGGTGAAGCCGTGGGGGATGATACCGGTCCAGTCTTCAAACAGCGAGTAGATAATGGTGGCCAGCAATGGGATGAGCAGCCAGATGATGACGATGGTCATCACGATGTTGGCAGATACTTTGGAGCCTTTTCTCATTCATGATCACCTGCTTTCCCACTTGGTCAGTTTTTTCGTGATGAAATTGTTGAGCAGGATCACGATGCACATGATCAGCATCATGACGACGGAGAGCGCTGCGCCCAGTTTCGGCTTGGTCTTGATATCACCAACGAAGGAGGCGGAGATGTTCACCGGCAGCAATGAGAAGTTGTTCATCAGCAGCGCATAGGCAGTTGCATAGGCGCACAGCGCATTGGCGAACAGGACGCTCAGGGTAGAGAACAGGCTGGGCAGCAGTACCGGGATGCCGACATGTCCCCAGAAATGGGCGCTGGTGCCGCCCAGCAGCATGTTGGCCTCGTTCCATTCTCTGCGGATGCCGTTGAATGCGGGGATCAGCAGCAGTGTTGAAAGCGGAATCTGGAAGTAGATGTACATGATGGTGAGGCCGTTGCTCGTATACAGATCGAAATTCTGCAGGAACTCAATGCCGTAGATATTTGCAATCTGCTTGAGCACACCGGCGTTGCCGAGGATGATCATGTAGGCGAAGGCCAGGGGAACACCGGCAAAGTTGGATGTCATGTTCAGTACAGTCAGGAAGACGTTCCTGAATTTTCCACGTGAATTGTAAGCAGCCTGGGCACCAAGAAAAGCGATCACAATTCCGAAAAGTGTGGAGATCAGGGTAATCTTGAGGCTGTTTTCAATGGCACGCTGATAGCTCAGCGTGGTGAAGATCTTGTTATAGTTTTCCAGCGTGAAACGAACGGCAGCATCCTTATCAAGCCCGAAACTGTCTATGATCAGCATGATCAGCGGCAGCATTTCGTACATGACGACCAGGAAAAGGAAAGGCGCCAGCGCCAGCAGGTAAAGATACCGGTTGTTTCGGCTGGTCAGTATGCTGTGTTTGCTTTTCTGTTCCATAGGCTTTTCTCCATCCTAAAAATGGGGGGCGCACTTTTGGAGTACGCCCCCGTAGGCATTTAGAGAATCAGTTGATCAGTCCAGCAGAGGAATGATGTTCTCAGCCCACCAGTCAGAAATTTCGCCGCAGACTTCTGCATAGTGTGCAGCGTCGGAGATGCCGACAGCATTGGCATAGGTTGCCGGATCAAAGGTGCTGGCGATGATTTCCGCAGGAATTTCAACATTGGTGCGGGTCGGAACAGCGCCGGACTTGGCCAGGTTGATCTGACCTTCGTCGGAGAAGATGAATTCGCGGGCCAGAGCGGCTGCGAAAGGCGTATCGGAATTCTTGCTGATGACGCTGGCATAGCCGACCAGGATGGCGCCGTCAGTGGGGATGCCGACAGTGATGTTGTAGTTCGGGGACTGGTCACGATAGTTGAGTACGTTGTAGCTCCAGCTGACGCCGCACTCGACTTCACCGGCCTGGATGCGGGCAAGCAGGATGTCGCCCTTGTCGATACGGCCGGCCTTGGCCATCTCGGTCCAGAAATCAAAAGCAGGCTGGAGGTTGTCGAGGTCACCGCCGAAAGCATAGGCAGTGGCAACCACAACGCCCTGGCCGGTAGCGCCGCCGACGACGTCGCCGATGGTCAGCTTGTAGGTGCCCTCACGGACATCCTGCCAGCTGGTAGGCATCTTCTGGCCATTGGTCAGATCGTTGTTGTAGATAAAGCTGGTGCATCCGGTGTAGGCGATCATCCATTTGCCGTCTTCTGCCTTGGCCCAATCAGGAACGCTGTCCCAGTTGGTGGTCTTGTAGCCCTGAACCAGATCCTTGTCGAGAGCAACCTGAGTGAATGCCAGACCGACGTCACCGATGTCGCGGGTGCTGTCGTTCTCGAACATGCTCAGCTCTTCAGCACTGCTCATGTCCTCATCGGTATGCTCAATGCCATAGGTTGCAGTCAGGCCTTTCCAGCTGTCGCCCCAGTTGGCCCAGCTGTCCGGCATGCCGACGGACTCTACATGTCCCTCTTCTTTTGCCTTGGCAATGATCTCATCCAGGGTGTAGCTGTTGAGATCGTCGGCCAGCACGCTGCACGCAGTCAGCACGAGGACGAGGACCAGTAACGTGGAAAGCAGTTTCTTCATGTTTGTTTTCCTCCTGTTTCATTTAATCTGCACCACAAACAGACTGTGGTGTTAACGATTTTAATTATACGAAACGGCCTATTATTTGTCAATCTCGTTTGAGATAAACAATCGTTTTTTAGGCGTTTTTTTTAGAAACGATCTGTGTCTTATCCTGCGGACCGGGGAAGCCAAAACGAGGCGTGTTTATGCCGCTGACCAGGGAAACAAACGGGGCCATGTCTTATGCCATGGACCGGGGAAACAGATTCGGGCTGCGGGACGGCGATATGGCGGCAGGGTGCTTGACACGCCCTGTTTTCGGTCATTATAATCGTGACCGACAGAGCAGGGCATGTGCTGTCAAATAAGCGATGAGGATGTTGTATGGACAATCATTGGGCAGGCGGTCTTGAAGCAATCATGATGCGCGGTGACAGGGAAGCGGCAGCGGCTCTGGTAGGGGATTGCATGCCGCAGCTGATCCGGGAGAAAAACCGCGTTCTGCGCGCACTGACACAGCGATACCGGGAGGGCAGCATTCCGTTCTGCCAGCTGACGGCTGCATGCCAGTCGGCTGCGGTGTTCTGCGATGATACGCTGCTGCCTGTTGCCTGCTGCGGGGCAGTGGCCGGCAACACCAGTCCAACCGGCTGCAATTTCATGATGATGTTCCTGCGCGGCTGGGGACTGCCTGCAATGGATCTGGGTACAAATGTTCAGCCTGAGGCGTTTCTGTCTGCGATCCGGCAGCAGAATCTGCGGTTTGCAGTATGTGTGGCCTTCTCCGAGGCAGACATTCCTGCAGTGCTCCGGCTGCATGATCTGGCCGTGGCGGAGGGGATGAGAGATCGCTTCTCCCTGCTCATGACCGGAGTGAATCCCGGATCCTTGAGAGCTGGCCTGCCGACGGACTGTCCGGAGCACAGCGCTGCGGCCGTTGCCGAATGGATGGTGGATGCATGGCAGAGATGATGATATTCGGCCCGGATCGCTTTTTGCTGGAACCATCCCGGGAAGAGGTGTTCAGCTGGTTGATGTGCACGGAGGAGCTTCCCTGCTACAGGGCGTTTGACGCGGAATGGGAAGCAGCCGTTGCCCTGCTGCATGCCTGCATCTCCCCTTATGCGGCTTTTGTTCGGGAATCGGAAAATTCCATGACTGTATTCATTACGCTTGGTCCTCAGGCAGAGGCAGAGATTACCCGGTTGTTTGAGGCACAGCACTATGTAGCCGCCAGCCTTCTCAATACCCTGTGCGATGAGATGCTGTTTCAGATGGACAGGCAGGCTGCAGCGATCATGGAAGATGTGCTGGCGCCGGAGGGGCTTCATATTGCTGCGAGAATGGAGCCTGTTGTAGACCTTGCACCTGATGACCTGTCACGGCTCAGTCGGCCGCTGCTGGATGCTTTCCCGGATGTCCGTGTCACCAGGCAGGGAATGCTGTTTCCAACCAAATCCATGATGTATTGTGTATCTCTGTCGAGTACAGCGTGCGGCAATGAGGCCTTGCATGACTGTTCACGCTGCAGCCAGACAAACTGCCTGTACCGCACTGTCAGGCAGTCATGAAACCAGGAGGCGAAATGCGATGAAAAACATTCTGTGTTACGGCGATTCAAACACATGGGGTTTCATTCCGGCATCCAATGAGGAACGGTATCCCGTGAATATTCGCTGGCCAGGCGTTCTAAATACAATGCTTGGCGGGGAATATCATGTGATTGAGGAAGGACTGAACGGCCGGACGACCTGTTTCGATGATCCCAGCTGGCCTGGCAGAAATGGTCTGACAGGGCTTTTTGCCGTGCTTGAGACCCATTTTCCGCTGGATCTCATCATGATCATGCTGGGGACCAATGATGCCAAGCACATTTTCCCCGGGAAGCCGTATGCATGCGGGCGAGCGATGAAACAGTATGTCCGAATGATCCGGGGCAATGGATATGGTCCGGGGAAAGGGGATCCGCAGATTCTCATCGTATCACCGGTTCTCATCAAGTCCACGGTGGTCAGCGATGCATTTGATCCGGTGACCAGCGTCGAGTTTACCCAGATGCTGGGGGATGTTTACAGGAAGTATGCTGAATCGCTTGGTGTCCATTTTGTGGATGCGGCGGCGTTTGCAGAGGCAGATGATGCCGACGGGGTGCACATGAATGCAGACACCCATCTGTTATTTGCTGAGAGGATTTGCAAAGAAGTACACAGCATCCTGGACAATTGAAACAGGCGGAAGAGACAAAACGGATGGTTCACAAGTATGAACACCCTTCCGGTGGTTTTGAAACTGAAAAAAGTAAGGGACAGGTTTAGACAGACCGCCCCAAAATCAAGGAGCCGCGAAAACGGCTTCTTTTTGCTGGTTGATGAGGGAGATTGTTTCTGCATTAATCGTGCACGTCAATACGGAAAGACAACTACATTACAGGCCCTGGCAGAGTATTTAAAACCGGATTATATTGTCATTGCCCTCGATTTTCAGGATATAGACAGTGCTGTATATGAGAACAGCGGCCCATTCACAAAGGGACTTGCAAGGCTCTTGATCTATGCAAAAGAACTAACTGATGCACCAGTTCCTGATAAAGTTGTTGAGGAACTGAATTGCATCAACAGAACAAGAGCGGATGAAGTGAAAATGGATGAGCTGTTTTTCCTGTTCCATCGCTGGTGCAGGGAATCAGGGAAGAAAATCGTCCTGATGGTCGATGAAGTGGATACAGCCGTTAGCAATCAGGTCTTCCTGGACTTTCTGGCTCAACTGCGTAGCGGGTATCTGAACAGAAGAGCCATCCAAACCTTCCAGTCCGTCATCCTGGCAGGCGTGACCGACGTGAAGCACCTGCACACAAAGATTCGCCCGGAAGATGCGTATAAGGAGAACAGCCCCTGGAATATCGCCGCGGACTTTACTATCGACATGAGTCTGTCCGAGGTCGGAATCAGGGGTATGCTGGATGATTATGAGGCCGATCATCACACCGGGATGGATACCCAGATGCTTGCCCGGTTGATCCGGGAATACACAGAAGGGTATCCTTTTCTCGTCAGCAGGATTTGTCAGCTGATAGACGAGAAAGTAAAGAAAGCGGTT
>JAFSZW010000238.1 GCA_017458865.1 Clostridia bacterium | reverse complement strand
GCCTTTGTCGATACGATGAATGTGCTGCTTGAGCCGGAGGCGGCAGCGAAACTTAGTGGAATGACGGAGGAAAGGTATGCGCATGTTCAGGCGCTGCTCGGCGCGTTCAACAGCGATGAGCTGCTGAGCATCTGCCGCAGCCTGTATAGCGCGCTCATGGGCATTCCGGATCCGTTTGAGCGGCTCCATGAGCTCATTGAGCACATCGACCTGCCGCTGGAGCGGCAGCCATGGGCCATGGAAATCCTGTCCGCCGTGCGGATGGACCTGTACGGCATTGCCTCGCTGCTGGAGCGGGAGGCCGAGGCGGCAAATGCGCTGCCGGACCGGCCGGATGTGGCGGCCACGGCCGAGGCAGACAGGGCGGTGCTTGAGCCGCTTATATCGGGCCTCGGGGAGGCAGACAGCGTTGAGGCGCTGCATGACCTGATCGTCTCATCCGGCGAGCAGATGCCAAAGCTCAAGGCCCAGCGCGGCATGTCGGATGAGGAGAAGGAAAAATATGCCGTTTTCAAGGACATCCGGGGCGGCATTAAGGGGAAGGGAAGCATCCTCGGTACGGCCGCGGCGGACCTTGGTGAGGTGATGAACACCGCGCAGATCCGGGACAACCTGAAAATTCAGGAGGAACTGCGGGGCCTTGAGATCCTCATCACCGAGCTGGCGGCCCGGTTCAGGGCGGGCAAGCAGGCGGAAAATCTCATTGACTTTTCCGACATGGAGCAGATGACCTACCGCCTCATGACGGACGGGGAGCATCCTGAGATCCGGGAGAATCTGCAGTCGACGTTTACGGATATCTATGTCGATGAGAGTCAGGACATCTCCGCCATCCAGAACGCGATCATCCAGGCGGTTCACAATGAGGCGAACCGGCTGTTTATGGTCGGGGATGTGAAACAGAGCATTTACCGGTTCCGCCACGCTGAGCCGAGGCTGTTCATGCATTTCAGGGATACCTATTCCATGGATGCGGATGCGGAGAGCCGGAAGATCTATTTCCAGGACAATTACCGCTCGTCCATGAACGTCATTGCCAGCGTGAATGAGGTATTTACCCTGGCCATGGACCGGATGGTCAATGAGCTTGATTATGAGAAGGGCGACTACCTCATTGCCAACAAGCCGGGCGAGTTTGGACAGACGGAGATTCTGCTGATCTGCCCCGACCCGGTGGAAAAGCTGAATGCCCAGCAGATGCTTGAGGCGCAGTGCGTGGCAGTGGCCAGGAAGATTGAGGCACTCATCGCCAGCAATGACACGCCAAAGCCGGATCCGCCGTATCGCTACAGCGATATAGCCATCCTGCTGCGCAGCGTCCGGACGGAGGCGCCGCGGATGGTTGAGATCTTCAAGCAGCTGCATGTCCCGGTCTATTATGACGGCGCGATGAACTATTACGGCCTCTCCGAGGTGGCCATGTTCCTGGCGCTGCTCAACACGATTGACAACATGCATCAGGATATTCCGCTCCTGTCAACGCTCAGGCAGGCACCCTTTTACCTGACGGACCGGGATCTCCAGACGATCCGGATGCAGGCACCGGGCAATGTGCCGTTCTATACCGCATTTGAGCGGTGCACGATGAACAAGGAGACGGACATCGGGCGGCGCTGCGATGAGATCTTCTGGCAGCTCCAGGAGTGGAAACTGCGCGCCGGCACCATGAAGGCCTCTGAGTTTATCTGGCAGCTTTTGCGCGAGACCGGGTTCTATGCCGTCTGCGGCGCCTATCCGGACGGACGGCTCAGGCAGAATAACCTGGATATGCTGTACCAGAAGGCGCTGGATATGGAGCAGCGCGGCATCTACCGTCTCTCCGGCTTTCTTGAGCAGATCTCGGCGGTGATTGCGCGGGGACAGAAGGACTCGGATTCGCCGGTGGCGGCGTCGGATGCGGACAACTGCGTCCGCCTGATGACCATGCACAAGTCAAAGGGCCTTGAATTCAGGGCGGTCATCCTCATGAACCTTTCAAAGGATCTGCGCAAGAAAGCGACAAAAGATATGCTGAGGATTGACATCAGCCAGGGGGATGAGGACCGGCCGGCGCTGGGGCTTTATCTGCCGGCAGTCAATCTTGAAAAGAACACCCGGCGCAACACATTTGGCAAAACGGCCTTTGACCGGCGTGCCGTGCGCAACGAGATCGCGGAGCAGACGCGGCTGATGTATGTGGCGATGACCCGGGCGATGGAAAAGCTCATCATGATCGGCACATACAAGGAGGGCGACGTCGAGCTGTGGCGGGAGACGAACCGGATCAGCCGCATCTGGCGGACCCGGTCACTGCTTGATATGGTTATGCCGGCCATCCTTGGCAAGGTGCAGCTGCCCCTGCCTGGTGAGACGGTTGAGACGGGGCCGTGGAAGCTCACGGTTGAGTACCCGCAGCGCCTCAGCAAGAGTGATACAGATGTGCAGTCAGATGCGTTCACCGAGCGCCTGCAGGCGGCGCTTGATGAGCAGAATCCGGCGCTTTTGACGCAGTGGAATCTGGCGGAGCCGGCGCAGTACCCGATCAAGACCTCCGTCTCCTCCATGGTCCGCACGCAGGCGCAGCCGGGCGGGACGGGCTACTACCAGCGGACGGAGGACGTTGAGGAGACGCTGGTGGAAAAGCGGAAACCCGAATCCGTGCTGGTCAGTTTCAGGCTGGACGAAACGCCTGGGAAGCCGAAATTCATGGAGATGCGAAAGCCGACGGCCGCGGACCGGGGCGTCGCAACCCACCGCTTCCTGAGGCTCCTTGACCTGAGCGCTGCCAGCGGCGTGCCGGAGGCGGAACTGCCGGCGCAGCTCAGGGCGTGGATTGCGCAGATGACAGGTGACGGGATTCTGCAGGAACAGGAGGCCAGGATCATTGATGTGGACGGTGTGAGCATGTTCATCTGCTCGCCGCTTGGCAGGCGGCTTTGCGCTGCCGGTTCCGTTCACCGGGAATGGCCGTTTACGTACCGGATTTCAGAGGAGACAGGCACGATTATCCAGGGCGTCATAGACGCTGCCTTTATTGAGGCGGGAGAATGGGTTCTGATTGACTACAAGACAGATCACGATACGGCGCCGGAGCGCTTCATCGTGCGGCACCAGCAGCAGATGAACTGGTACCGGGAGGCGATAGAGCACCTGACGGGCAAACCTGTGCAGGAGATGTGGCTGTTTGCACTGCGCAGCGGACAGGCGCACCCGGTGCCGAAAACAGAGGTTGTGGCGGGTCTTATCCCACAGCTTGTGGCCACTGGCATGACATTTGCCGGAAAGGAGGCGGAGTGAATGAGCGCGGCAGTCCAGATCATTACAACCCGGATGTCGGGTCTCACCTCCTGTCTCACGGAAACGGTGAAGGCCTGCTATGATCCGAATCTTGAACACCGGGTCATCATCATGATGCCGGAAAACCTGACGCTGGATGCGGAACTTGAGATCATCCATCATGTGACGCATAACGGCCTGCTCGGCATCCGCATTGTGACGCCGATCACCATTTTCAGCGAGATCACGGACCGGGCGGGCGTCCCGGACAAGGAGCCCCTGACGGATTTCGGCCGCTCCGTGGTGATTTCCCACATCCTGAAACAGCAAAAGCGCCAGGACAACCTGAAGTTTTATCACAATGCCGTCCGGCAGGCGAATCTGCCGCTTAAGCTGGCCGAGCAGATCGACGAGTTCCGGGATGGCGGCTTTACCTGTGACAGCCTGATTGAGCTGTCCGAGCATCCGGAAATCTCCAATGCCATGCAGATGAAGTACCACGATATCGGCATCATCTGGGCCAGCTACCTGTCTGAGATCAGCATGCAGTTCATCGACAAGCATCAGCAGTGGGATGATCTCATTGCCCGGCTCAGGGCCTCTCACTACTTTGACAATGCCGATTTTATCGTGACCGGCTTTTCGGTGCTCAATCAGCAGCTGATGCGCCTCATGGCAGCAGCCGCTGAACTGGCGACGTCCACCCGCCTGATCGTCGTGGCGGATGATACCAGCCCGGATGCGCGCATTTTCACCTCGATCAACAACCAGCTGCTCTCATTCGGTCAGTTCCTGTTCAATCACGGCATCCGCTCGCTGCGCAGCACCTGGCAGGAACCAGATGGTGACCAGGATGCCGGCATCCGGTTTATCGAACGGACGCTGTTTGCGGGCGGGCACCGGGAAACGCCGCCGGACCTCAGTGCGGTTTCCGTGTATACCGCGAGATCCCCGTTTGTTGAGTGCCAGTACGCGGCGCAGACCCTCATTGCCTGGCACAATGCCGGCATGGCCTGGCGCGAGATGGCGGTTGCCTGGAATTCATCCGACATTCTGCCGGATCTGCTGCCCATGGTGCTCAGGGATGCGCACATTCCCTGCACGCCGGTGGGCGGGCAGAGCATGCTCATGAACGGCTATGTGCAGTTTGTGCTGAGCACGGTCAGGGCGGTCTGCCTTGGCTATCAGCAGAAAGACATGCTGGGGATAATCAAGAGCGGATTCTGTCTCGAGCAGGATGATGCCATGGACCTTGAGAATTACGCTATAGAGCACGGCATCAACCGGCAGAAATGGATGCAGTCGTTCCCGGTGCCGGAGGCCGCAGATCCCTCATATGAATTCATTTCCCGCATGGAGGACTGCAGGCAGCAGCTTGAGACCCTGCTTGCGCCGCTTCGCAAAGTCCTGTCGGACCGCAAGAGTACAGGACGTGCGCAGGCAGCGGCCATCTACCAGGCCATGGTGGATGCGGATGCCTACCAGGTGCTCAGATCCAGGGAAACGGACTATCAGGCACGGGGCATGCTGCTTGAAATTGACCGGAACCGCCAGGTGTGGGATGCGGTCAACGACGTGCTGGACCAGCTGGCGGTGTACTGCGAAACTCGACATGTCGCGCTTGAGGAGCTGCCGGTCATGCTTGAGGCGGCGTTTGCCACCGTTGTGGTCAAATCGCTGCCCCAGACCTCGGATGCCGTCTCGCTGAACACGGCGGGCATGTTCTTCTCGTCCTCCATCCGGGGGATGATCATCATGGGCATGCAGGACAGAGAAAGCGGCGGTGAATCCACACTCATCACAGATACCGAGCGCGAAACGCTCAGGAAAATGACAAAAATCCCGTTCGGGACGACCCGGACGGAAAAATCCTGCATCGAGATGGAGCGCATCTCAAGGACCATTGCGGTTGCCCGGGAGCGTCTCCTCATTTCCTGCTCCATGACAAAGCCGGACGGATCCATGCTCTATCCGTCCTCCGTCATGCGCATGATTACCGGCATGCTCCGCTCGTGCGGCCTGGAGGGGAACATCGCCGGCGGCATCATGAATGACGGCATATTGCCATACTCGCCCTCAATCACCCTTGAGCGGATCAGTACGCGCCTGCGCGCCGCGCTTCAGGGACAGGACGACATCCTGGCTGGCGTCGGCAGGGATAACCCGGTTCACGAGGTGCCGGATCCATTTTCTGATCCGGATGACGGACAGGTGGGCAATGCCGTGGACGCGCTGGGCGACGTCTATGCCAGGGAAAAGCCTGCGCATCCGGCTCAGGAGGAGGAGGGCATCAAGCTCATTTCTGCAGTGCAGGAACCTGCGTCATCGGCAGATCAGCCGGATGCGACGCTGCCATCAGGTGGTGCGGCAGATTTTGCGGATGTCAATGCCATCTGGCGCGCGGCGCTTGCATACCTGTACCATGACAAAAAGTGGCACAGGCAGACAGCCCGGATGCTGCAGGGCCTCAGCGCCAGAATCCACGTGGATGACCTGACGCCGGCCATTGCGCACAGGCTGTATCCGGAAACCAATCTGTCCATATCGCGCCTTGAGACCTTTGCAGCCTGTCCGTATCATCACTTCCTGATGTATGGTCTGCGCCCCGTGATCCGGCAGCCGTTTTCCTTCATGGCGAACATGCGCGGCGACTTCTATCACGCGGTCATGGAGGGCTATATCCGGAAAGCGTCTGCCCTCAGCAGCTGGCCGAATCTCTCGGAGCGGGAAATGAACGGCATCCTGGACGATGTGATTGCCCCGCTCAGGGAACAGTGGCGGGACGGCCCGCTCGATGTTGACCCGCTCCAGCGGTTCTATGCGGAGCGGATCATCCGGGATATCCGCCATGCTGCGATAACCATTACCAGAAACTTTACGATCAGCGAATTCAGGCCAACAGCCTATGAGCTCCGGTTTGGCCGTCAGACGAGCGCTGACATTGTGCTGCCGCCGATTCAGTTCAGCCTGAATGACGCGACGCGGATTACGCTGAACGGGCAGATAGACCGCCTTGATACCTATCGGGACGAAAACGGTCTTCAGTATTTCCGCGTGGTCGACTATAAGAGCTCGCAGCATGTGCTGAGAGACCTCATGCTTGAGGAGGGCCTCCAGCTGCAGATCCCGATCTACATGAACGCGGTGCAGCAGGCCATGCCTCAGGCGGTGCCTGCAGGCGGTCTGTACCAGGTGATCCATAACCCGCTCATTGATGCAGAGGATGATGACGAGGCGCTGATTGCAAGGAAGATGGGCGGCGAGCTCAAACTCAAGGGCATTGTGCTTGATGATGCGGCCATCCTGGGCGCCATGGGCGAGGTCAACGGCAAGAGCCGCTCAGAGGATCTGGTAGCTGCTGTCCCACTCGATGAGATTCAGGGCCGGATGCAAAGGGCAATGGTCACGGCCAAAGACCTGACAGAGCGCATCTTCAGCGGATGCATTCAGATTGCCCCCGTGCAGTACAATAACAGCGCACTTTCGCCCTGTACCTACTGTCCCGGCGCGACGGTCTGCGGCATAGATGCCCGCATTCCGGGCGGACGCCCGAGGCTGCTTAAGCAGCCTGCCCCTGGCGAGGATGAACCGGAGCCAGAGGCGTGATCCCTAATAATGCAAAGCGCCCCGGACATTGTCCGAGGCGCTTTGGCAGCTCTGAATGAGAAGTTTTAGATCAGGTGTGACTGATGGAAAATGCGCCTGGTTCTTTACAGTTCCTGAAAGGTGATGAAACAGATGCTGAACTTCTGACTTATTCTTCCCAGTCTACTTCATCCGCGATCTGCTCGTCATCCCAGTCAGGATGAG
>JAFSZW010000237.1 GCA_017458865.1 Clostridia bacterium | reverse complement strand
TGGTTCCAACATAGCATTGAGCCATAAAGGCTGGATTAAGCGTCTCTGAGATCATTTTCCCTCCTGTGATGTTGATCTGTATAATACCTTAAATCCTTCTCTTGCATGGCTGACAGGCGGCCTTGTATGAAGCCTTGTAGGAAATGACGCCAGCGCAACTGACGATGGTAATTGAAATCATCCAGAGTTGCTTCGTTTATCGAGGATTCCGTGCACACTGGGCAGTCAAAGAGGTAACTGTTGAATATGGTTATAACAACTAACTTGCACAGTGTTGCTAATCCGTGGTATCATCAGGTATCTTAACAAACCTACTGCATACAGTTTTAATTGATGTGAGGTATGAGATGAGAATTAAGATTCAGTCATCGCAGGACAGTTTTCGTGATCTGATCGAAAGTGGAGCTTACTATGTAGATAAGACGAATATCATTCAGGAATATCTGGAAGATCACTTTGACAGAGCTGTCATGTTCGCTAGACCGTGTCGTTTTGGCAAATCGCTCACAATGACCATGTTTCGTGATTTTCTGGATATCAGGCAGGATAGCAGGGAGATCTTCTCCGGACTCAAAATCATGGAGTATTCGGACGTGGTCAGGAACTACATGAATCAGTATCCGGTGGTGTTTATTTCACTCAAAGAAGTGTTTGGATTTGATTTTAATGATTATCTTCAGAATTTCAGCATCGCGATATCGAGAGTTTGTGACGAGTATTCGTTCCTTCTGGATAGCACCAGGATTAGTGAAAAGAGTAAAAAATACTATTCAGAGCTATGGGATCAGGATGGAAATCAGGCAAGGATGGAGCGATCTTTGGACTTGTTTTGCCTCATGCTGAGACAGTATTACAACAAACAGGTGTTTGTGATTATCGATGAGTATGATGTCCCGATGGCAAAAGCATATGGCACTCCTGCCTATGATAGAGTCCGGGACATGATTGAGCATACGCTCAGCTACATCTGTAAAACAAACACCAATGTAAAGGGTGTCATCCTGTCCGGATGTCTTTATACGGTTAAGAACAGCACATATACCGGTGTAAACAATATCATGCCGTATACAGTCCTGTCTCCCCTGTTTGCCTCCGCGATTGGCTTCACGGATGAGAACGTGAGAACGCTTCTGAAGGATGCAGAACTCGACGATCTGTATGATACCGTGGAAGAGTGGTACGATGGGTATATCTTTGGACGGGAGAGAATGTATTGTCCCTGGGATGTGCTGTCCTTCGTAAGAGCCAAACTGAATGGCTCCTATGATGAAGATCGAGGACCGGAGAGCTACTGGCTGAACACTTCTGAAACCTCGCTGAATCTTGTTCACGGTTTTCTTGGGAAGACCGCAGGGACAAACGAACAATTCGAGCAATTGCTGGCAGGAGGAACATTAGAATGTTCGGTTAATGAATACATTCCGTATCACGAAATCCATCAGAGTGGAGCCAATCTTTGGTCAGCGCTTGTAGAGACAGGGTATCTCACAAAGGCAGTTCCTGGTCGTCCGCTTCTGATGCCTCTTCGAATACCAAACAGATCAATTCAGGTGGTATTCCGCCAGGAAGTATGGAACTACTTTAACGATAAGGTGGATAATGCCTTTGTCCAGAATCTGGTGAACGCGCTTTGGGCTGGAGAGATTAAGCAGGCGGAAGCCGCTATGAATCAGATTCTGGAGGCAACGCTGTCCTTTTATCACGAATACCATGAATACAGTTATCACTTAATTCTGGACGGATTCTTCACAGGTTTGGGTTACCGTGTTCAATCTGAGAGAGAGACGGGCTATGGTCGAAGCGATCTGCTGATTCTGGATCCTACACGTCAGAGATGCCTGATTCTGGAACTCAAACATGAGAAAGAGGAATCCGGGATGAAAGCAGCTCTTCAGGAGGCAGAGAGTCAGATCATCAAGAAGAAGTATGAGAGTGTTCTGATCTATGAAGGTTATACAACCCGAATTCAGTATGGTATGGCATTCTGTAACAAGCGTACACTCATTTCCAGAGTACACTGAGCATTGACAGAACGGAGAACCTGCTTCCCGTCTGGGTGGTCAGTGACAGGCTGAGACGTATTTCAAGGCCATACAGACGTTTGGAAGGCAGGACATACCTAACGGGAGTTTCGACAGTAATGCAAAGTCTGGCACGAAAACCTCGATAAAATCGAGGTTTTCGGGCCATTGAGCTGTAGCGCCCAATCACCGTTTCTGCAGCATTTATCCGGATAGTTGGTTCGCCACAAGTACCGCATTTCATAGTTCCCGCTGTTTCTCATCAAGTTTCCCTTCGTATTTGTCATCTTAAAAATCGAGCTTTTCACTTTCTTGCCGGTGAATCAGCGTACACATGCAAAAAGCCATGAATCTCCGATTTTCGCCGAGATTCATGGCTTTCATGATAGGATAATTAACCGTTTACAGATCTGCAGGTTGAACACCAAGGAATCGGAAGATCTCGCTCATAAAGCGTTCCATTGTGTCATCCTCTGAGATATAGATCTCATGCTTGGCCTCATCGAAGCGAACCAGTCTGGCGTCCGGCAGCCTCGCGGCAAAAGCATCCTGGGGTGGCAGACACACCACCGTATCTTTCCCTGCCTGGCAAAGCAACACCCTGGATTTTAGTCTGGAAATGTTCGGATGGTTCAACAGCATCTCCCGCACCTTCAGCGATTCAGCAATCCATCTGTAGCTGAGCCCGCTTGTCTGATACGCCTTATTCTGTATCCGCTTCGCCTTGTAATACTCAAAGCGCACTTTTCCCGTGTCACAGGACGACTCAAACGTATCCTTTTCAGGATCATACGGCGAGGAGATGAACGCCATCTGTTTGCCATGCCCAATCAGGCAGTTTGCATGAACGAGAAGCTGACCCACCCATCTCGGGAAACCGCCGCTGGATGGATCTACCATGGGTGAGCAGAGAATGACATGTGAGAAGCGATCCGGCAACCGCAGCATGAGCGAAGCAGCAACCGCACCGCCAAGAGAATGTCCAAACAGATAGAGCGGCAGCGATATATTGCCGATAACCTGCTTCACAATCGCCTCAGCATCATCCACGTAATCCTCAAAGCGATCCACATGGATCAGATAAGGGTCCTCCACCTGTCGCAGAGACTTTCCGTGTCCTCTCATATCCGGCGCGATGACACCAATTCCACTGCGGACAAAATACCAGATCACCTCATGATACTTTTCCGCCGATTCAGAGGTGCCATGCAGCAAAAGCAGAACTGCTTTCATGTCCTGAGGAAAATAGCGGTTCACGGATAGTTCTCCGCCCCGCACGCTGAGCGTCTCCACTGTATGGATAGCTGCAAGCGCAGCCTCAGCTTGCTGCATTCCAGTCTGATATTCCGCCTCACAAATCAGTCTCATTCTCTGTTCCTTTCCCGTCATCATTCCGGTAAATGCTAGAGGTATTTGCTCAGGGACTCGACAACTGTTCCGTCCAGGCATACATCTGCCTCGGCACACACCATGGAATTGAGTACCGCTTCCTCTGTTGCCTCTGCAGTGCACTCAAATGCGTCCTCCAGGGCGCTTTCATTGACCATCTGAACCGAGCGGATACAAGGCATGGAAGGCGAGGAAATACGGTTGGCCGTTGAAAACCCAATCATAATATCTCCGCTTCCATGGCCGAAGTATGATCCGAGATGAGCAAGACCGGCGCTGCACCGCTTAATGATGCGTTTCAGTTGACGATCACTCACCGGAAGATCCGTTCCGACAACCATGATGATGGATCCCAGATCGCATTCCTGCTGTGCTTCCATCGCCCTTTTCCGGAGGATTTCCTGGCCGATCATCCTCTGTCCAATCTGCAGTCGACTGAGACAGCCGTGATTGCTCTGCACAAGGACCCCAATCGTATACCGCTTTCCTGCTATGTCCATCACGCGGGACGCTGACCCTATGCCGCCTTTCAGGTCATGACAGATCGTGCCCGTTCCCGCGCCGACATTGCCCTCATCAAAGTCAACACATCCCAAGCGGATCGCCTGCATAACCTGTTCTTTGTGGATCACACGCTCGGTTATCCTGTTCATTCCGGCATCATTGCACTCACCAACCACCGGGTTGATGCTCCTCATGGGCACCCTGTCCCGTTCGCACATTTCCGTCATATACTCAATGAGTGCATCTGAAACCAGTCCTACGTTCAGCGTATTGGTCAGTGCAATCGGCGTCTCAAGAGAGCCCAGCTCATCCACCTGAACCAGGCCTGTTGTTTTTCCGAAACCATTCATGACAAATGATGCCGCCACAAGTTTGGAGCGGAACATATTGTCCTCACAGGGAAGTATAACCGTAACGCCGGTCCTGTGGCCTTCCCCGCGCACCGTGCAGTGTCCAACGGTTACACCAGGCACATCCGTGATCTTGTTCAGCTTTCCGGTTTCCCTCGTCCCGATGGTTATCCCGTACGTCCTAATCCGTTTCTGCATTCCCATTCTCCAATCCCGCAGCAAGCTGTTCTACTCTTGCTCTGGCCGCCTGTGCACCCTCTCGGATATCCGCATTCAGCGTCTCCACATATGCGCCGTCAGATATGTTTATAACCCGCCAGACGCGGTTCCCTTCCAAAGTCGTCTGACCGATGTACAGCGGAATGATTTTGCGCGCCAGGAAGGTCACCTGCCTCTTGCCGGAATCATACTGAATCTCAGTAGATAGCACCATGCCGGCCGCGTTCTCTTCGCTTCTGGCTTCCATCAGGAGCGCACCCAGTGAGTAGCAGACAAGCGCTTCATATGTTCTGCCGTCTGCCCGTTCCACTTTCAGCATTTCCATTTCTGAAACCACATTGGAATGGGATCCAATAATCATGTCCGCACCCGCTCTGGCGAGCTGCCTGGCCGTTTCACGCATGGCATCTGTAACGTCACCGCTGTTCTTTGTCCCCCAGTGTGGCAGCACGATCACCAGATTTGCGCCATTTGCCCTGGCAAGCGCAATATCGCTCAGCGCCCGGTCCATTGAAAAAAGCGGAATACCTGAGAGATCCTGGTTTGCCGGCACTACCTCGCTGATTCCATATGTATATGCCAGAAGCGCAACACTGATTCCGTTGACGCTGAGCATCTGAACGGAATCGGACGCACCGCAGTAATTGATTCCCCGCATGTTCAGTTCTGCCCGGGTGATATCAAGACCTGCCTCCCCGAAGTCAATCATATGCTCTGTCGCAAGATTGAGATAGTGAATACCGGTGCTCTTCAGTGCATCCAGCAGAAGCGGCGACGTATTGTACGTATCATAGTCGATCTCGTCATCCGTCATGGTTTCAAGCGTACAGAGGGCAATATCCGCCTGTCCAAAGGCTTCATCAAGGTTTACAAAGATGTCCGCAAAACCAGTGTCATTCTCCGTATTGTCCCGGGCTACGCGCGGCGCGGTAACATCTCCGGCCACGGAGATCGTAAGCTGCCTGATCTCAGGCTCCTCCGGCACATCTGGCAACAGTGATATTCGAATCGGCTGCTCTGTCTGTATTTCCGGTTCCTCATCCACTGCCAGCTCCGGAATATCCGCATCCAGCTGAACCTGTCCATCTGTCACGTTCTGCCTGCCGGACAGATCCTTTCCTGAAATCGTCAGCAGGAACAAAGCGGTAATGACAATAATACCGGCTGTCAGACACAGAAATACAATTGTACCGGATGACAGGCTGCGTTTCGGACCATTTTTCACCGCTTTCCCCTCCTTTCAGCTGATCCGGTAAATCATTCCACGGATGCCGCTATTCTGCAGTCAGTTGCCTGCGTTATTGCCCTGTGTTTGGGCCGATCAGCAGGAATCTGAGTATACGTGGATTATAATGTCCTTGGACCGTTTGTCAAGTACAATCCCGGATACAAAAAAATCACCCGGCAGAGCCGGGTGGTCAGTCCTAAATCATTACGCCTGGACCGGTGCAGAAACCGGGCAGTTCTCAGCGCAAGCACCGCAATCAATGCAGGTATCCGCATCAATAACGAACTTGCCGTCGCCTTCGGAAATAGCACTCACGGGGCAGTTGCTAGCGCAAACGCCGCAGGAAATGCAATCGTCAGAAATCTGATATGCCATGTATTTCACCTCCCAATGAAATAATGCTTGCGTAAAGTATTCTATCACACCGTTCCGTTGTTACGCAACACTAACATTTTGCCCGCCGAATCCTCTGATTGCGAGCCGATTGCGATATAAACAGATGGAAAGATTCATGACTTTACTCACTTTTCTCTTGCGAAAAACACAAAGACATACTAGAATGTATGTAAATCGTCCGAGCTGCCGCTGTTTGCATGCTCGGACAAGCGATTTCATCCAAAGGAGTACTGCA
>JAFSZW010000236.1 GCA_017458865.1 Clostridia bacterium | reverse complement strand
ATGATTCATTCGTTATGTGGCTTTCGTAACGTTTCTTATTTGGCATCCAGCGTTAAGCAAAAGTGTCTCCTTTCTTAAAACACATCAGCCCTTCATATGATCTGTGTAACTCTCACATGGACTTGAACAAGCAGAAACATCGGCAATTTGCCGATGTTTTTTCACGCTTGCCATTGGCCATTCCCTGATTACCTGGCATAGATCTCCGGGCATTCTTTCTGCGCAACGTGGAGCATTTTGCTCAATGTTGAGATCAGTCGCTCGTATTCAAGGCTCAGCGCCATATTCTTTTGCTTTTCCATCGTCAGCTGACGGGTTACATCTTCCACCAATTGATGTTCGGACTCATACATCATCTTATAATCCGGGTTCTCAGATACAGCTGCGCTATCTGGCTTTTCCTTCTTATGGCGTCCCACCGGACCAGTAGAAACCAGCTTGCCATCTGCATCAAGCTTTCCGATCAGTTTTCGAACAGCTCGATACTTTTTCTGTTCTTTGTCCCATTTTTTATGGGACGAATAAACGTAGACCGTCCCGGTTTTTGGGTCCCTGTGTCTGATTTGTGCCACTTTTAAGTCTCCTTAGCCGCCCTCCATGAGTCCGTATGGATCTCTTGGAGGTTCAGGATCGTTACTTTCGCCGTAAATTTCAAAAGCATTCGGAGTTCAGCATGATTCCGAACGCTTTTTCTATACACGTGAAAAGCTGTGATGCCATTGGACATGCCCGTGCATAATCGAATGGGCAGTCATTGTACCGAATCCGCCAACGCCTCACTGACAGGTTACACCGGTGGGCATCTGATGACTCTTCCGCTATCAGAAGCGCACCAGTTCACAGAATATGGACATCTGTTTACCTGAACTTTACTGCGGTTCCATACGCCATAATCTCAGCAGCGCTCTGCATGATGGATGAGGTGGAATAGCGGAAACAGACAACCGCGTCTGCACCCATGTGGGTGGCCTCAGCAATCATTCGCTCTGTTGCAATCTGACGGGCTTTATCCATCATTTCGTTGTACTTGGTCAGTTCTCCGCCAACCAGTGTCTTTAAGCCGGCGCCAATGTCTCTGATCGCATTGACCGTCTGAATGGTGCTTCCCTTCACAAGGCCAAGCATTTCAATTTCTTTCCCGGAAATATGATCCGTCGTAACAATCAGCATACGCTTCCTCCATCATTCATCTGAAAAAACAGTCAGTGGTTCCTGCCCGGTTACTGATGCAGGCTGCCCTCCTGGGAGGGCAGCCTGCCTTAAAAACCGGCATCAGGATTGCTCCTTGGGCTCATCAGCACGGTGGACCTGGTTCTTTCCGAGTTTCTTTGCGACGTAAAGCGCAACATCGGCACGGAGGATCAGCGGATCCACTGCCTCACCTGGCAGCGCCTGGGCCACGCCAATGCTCGCAGTCTCCTTGCTGCAGAGTTCGAAGTGGAGATTCTCGATGCGTCTGCGCAATGATTCGGCAAAATCTGCAGCAGCATTGATTGTCATGCCCGGCAGCATGATCATGAATTCCTCGCCACCCCAGCGGCCGCCTGCGGCATCGCCCCCAAGTTCCTCCAGCGCTGCCCTGATCTGACCAGAAACAGCCATCAGCACCTGGTCTCCTTCATTATGACCATATGTGTCATTGATCTTCTTGAAATCGTCCAGGTCGATCATCACGATGCTGGTCGCGTTTTCGCCGGCAGGCGCAGTGCATTCATTCTGAATGCGCGCTGTGATCCGCTTCTGAATCTCACCGCGATTAAGCAGTTTGGTCAGCTGATCTGTGACAGCCATGATCGAAAGGCGCCCATTGGCCTCAATCACCTCAGCCGTCGCCGTGTTGATAAAGTTTACCAGGCGGCTGACCATTGACATGGTAGACTCGTTCTGCTTGACCTCTTCCTGTACAAGCGGCATATCACGTTCTGTTTTTCCGCCTTCGCGCATCGCAGCCACCACAAGCGAGAGGTTGTGATGATCCATGCTGCCCTCCCACCGGATCACTTCACCCGAGGTGCAGAATCCGTAAGTCGGCGCCAGCTTATGGAAGGGTTTCGTTTCACAGGTTCCCGCAGTACCGCCCCAGAAACTCTTTCTGCCAAAGCAGTCAAAGACCGAGATGACCTCAGGTGCAAAAGTCCGGATCTGTTCGGTGCAGAGCGAGACATTCTGCATGATTGTATCCGGATCTCCATAGGTCAGATGCACAGTGCTGCCCTCAGGAATATCTGTGCTCATATCGATGGACCCGTCCTCGCGGCAGGCCAGCGCGTGGCGCAGAAGGATGCGGTTCTGATGGCTCATAGCGAAGGGGAACTCCAGCGCGTTATAGAAGATGTGATCATCATTCGGAATTCTCAGATAATGATGATAGATTTGGTAGGCAGGCATGCCATCCAGTTCATACAGCACTTTCCCCTCTGCCCGTGTCACTTTGAGTGCAGAGCCCAGTGGCCTCCAGCCAATGACATAGGAATTCATGACATGGAAGTCATCACCGCCCATCATTGCCAGCGCAACGCAGTGGGTATTGAGCGGTCTGCCCTTTTCAAATACATAGGCAGTAAACGTGTTGTCACCAAACGCACCGCCGCCCCAGATCGAAATCCCTTCCGGAATCTCTTCCTGAAGGATGCTGCAGACCTCCCGGATCGGGATTGTGTCAATGGTCATGATGACCTCTACCGCCTTCACGCCTGCAAACTCATCTTTCATTTTCCGCAATTCAGCCCTGAGAGAGGCAGCATCCCGATTCTCTACAGAAAGCAGGCGGGTGCGTGCAAAGCTGTCTGCCCGCTCGAAGACGATGCAGGTAACAACCAGCTTCTCGACCGTGATGGCGCCCCCATAGATATTACCGGAGGCAGAAGCGCCAAGATAAGATGCGTCCGGCATCATCTCTTCCACGGTGTCCCTGACAACGCGTATATCCGCATCATCTGCACCGTCAGAAAAGATATGAATCAACGCCTGACCGGATGCATTTTCATTCCGCCATGTCTTCCACTCTGCTACAGCACTGCGAAAAGAATCAGGATCATGATATGCCGTTTGAAACTGTTTCATATGATCTCATCTCCCTCAAAACTGCTTCTGTTTCTTCAAGGAATCGATTTCAACAAAAAAAGTTATATAATATGGTGAATTTTAATAAGCCCCCAAAAAATCCAAAAGACGTTTTTAGTAAGTTAATCATATAATACCAGAAATCTGCAAATTTGAAAAGTATCCACGATAGATTGGTTATAATTTTGTACCTTTTTTATCTCTTCTCCTGGTCCTTAAAAAGCGATACCGGATTTTTCTCCTGCAAGACAACAGTTTTGGTGTGTACCAGGAGATATGACGCCTGCTGGGCTGTCCCCCGGTGGTGAGGTCTGCCATCAAGTGGTGCCTGCGCAGGCAGTGAGTCCTGTCGTAAATGAAAATGAATCAGGCAATGCACAGCCTGATTCATTGAAAGGAAACTCCGGATTCATCTGCCCTGCCGAATCCGCCGGAAAGATCAGGGATCCGCCCCAATGTCCGTGCTCACAGGCAATGCATCTCTTTCTGATGGACATGTCAGACATTTCAGGTCACCATCAGACGGTCGCCTGAGCCCTGTGGCATCTGCATTCCGGCATGATGACGTTTCATCATTCCGCCGGTGCTATGCCTCTTTCCTCGGTGATATTCTCAAAGAAGTCATTCTTCATGACATCCGGCCCGACCGCAGTGAAATAGAGTCCGAAGCGGCGGTTGTCATACTTGCCAAAGTCCTGGACCAGGTATTTGCCCGTATCCTGCGTCCTGTGCCGGGAAAATGCCTCACAGGCCACATCAAATCCCGTCCTGCCGCCAAAGGATGCAAGCGGCACCCGCCAGTTCATCTCGATGGTATTCTCCTCATACAGATGGATATACACTTTCCGGATCTGCCAGGGATCAAGAACCGCATCTGCTCCGCCGAGTAAATAATTCGGGTTTGCTGCCAGTTCAAGGCATTTTGTCAGTGCATAGGCACAGGACTTGTGCGCCCCATGTCCGTATTCTCCGTTGAACCCGTGCGTAACAGCAACCAGTGGACGATACCGCCGAATGACGCCTGTCAGGAACTGCATGATGTTTTCCTCGCCCCACATGTCCATGATGTTGCGTACCTGAGAGGCATACCTGTCCACAAAGACTTTGCCGCCTGACACAATGGGATATTCGCGGATGCCGCATGTCCAGAGGCAGTCAAGGAGCTCGCATTTGCGGCTTGCAGGCTGCTCGGAAACATTTACAACCAGCACTTTCTTGAGGCGTTCACTGCGGTAATACGGGATCGTTCCGCCGAACCAGAGTATTTCGTCATCCGGATGCGCACTGAGCACCAGCAGATCTGCTTCTCCCTCAAACGGTTTCCATCTCTCCACCCAGTCAGGCACATACCCGGCGCTCAGGAGCTGCACCTCCGTGATGCACAGATCCAGTGCATCATTGTCATTTCGGATTCGAAAATGTGTAAGTCCGTTAACCGGGATATACTCGTTATAGTAGACCGCATCATGCCTTGCACCGGTTGCCAGCCATGTACCATCCTGCGCAGGCGTTTCAAGAATATAGCTGCTGAGTTTCTCCGCCCACTGTATATAAATCCCGTAGCAGCGCATCCCCTCAGGCAGTGTGAATTCAATCCAGCCCTTTGTGCCACCGTTCCAGTAGGTCTTGTACCGGTCATCCGTGAGTCGGTCCTTATCATTTCTGTTGCGGCTTACACGAATCTGACACCTGCCCGTAATGTCATATGCCTCGCGGGAATTATCCGTAACCATGGATGCCCATTCATCCGAAAGGCCAAACTGCGCTGCGTCATCCGGCGCTTTCGCCTTTAAAAACACCTCGGCCAGTTGAACCGGCTTTCTCTCCACTTCATATTCTGCAGGCTTGCCGCCGTCTGCAAGTACCGGCAGTGCAGCAAGCATAAGGCAAAGCAGTGCAAGACACTTCTTAATATCGAACATGAAAACCGGATTCCTCCTCATCTGTCGGCATCTCCCATTCCTGCCGGTCTGCAATGAAAACATATGTACCGGCCGCAATACGCTCTATCATCCGTTCTATCTCTGCGGCCGGGCCCTGAACTTCCATCTCGACCGCACCATCCCATCGGTTCATAACCCAGCCTGTCAGATCAGCCATCTGGGCAGCGTAATGTGCGCGGTATCTGAATCCAACTCCCTGCACATCCCCGCTGAAAACAAAATGTTTGCGAATCTTCTGCTCCATTCCAACCAGGCCTTTCGCACATCAGGATCATCTGTCGGACCGCTTTTCCATCCAGTCTGCCAGTTCCCTGACGATCTCCTCAACGCCTCTGTCCGCCTCATGAACCGTAAACGAGGCATACCGTTCATACAAAACGCAGCGTTCGTCATAAAGCGTCCGCAGTGTCTGGCCAGGATTCAGCACAACACCCCGCTGACGGATGTCCTTCAGCCGGGCTTCAATCGTCTCAAAAGGCACCTGCAGATAGCATATTGGGCCAAGTTCTGCAAGATGCGCCATAGCCTGGCCCCCATAGACGGCGCTGCCGCCCGTAGCAATCACTGTGGGATGTCCACAGGCCAGCCGGATCTGGCAGATCTGTTCCTCCTCAAGCCGCTTAAAACCATCTGTTCCCAGCTGCTCAATCAGCTCCGGCAGCCGTTTACCGGTCCGTGTCTGAATGAACAGGTCCGTATCCAGAAAGTCATATCCGAGGATTTTTGCAAGAATCACACCCACCGTGCTTTTCCCGGATGCCGGCATGCCGATCATCGTAATGCTCTGCTTTTCCATTGTCTGCCCCACTCAAATACACATCGTTCCACAGCTATACTGATACACCCCCGCTCTTAACCATCAGGGTCAAAAGCAATTGTCCTCTGAATCGCCATTTGACATTCGCAGTTCATTCCGGTCAGTCCGTTTTCAGGTGGAATAGTAACACTTTTCAGTGCCCGTTTTCAAGTTCATCTTCAAATCAGATACTGTGCCGTTTGCAGATTATGCATGCGGGCTGCAGTGCATGATTTGCCCTGTATACCTGTTGCCTTCAGGCCGTCTTTTATGTTTTTTCTGCTTTCATCTGTAGAAAAGTAACATCCCTCATATAGTTTTTTCGACGTTCTCAAAAAAATATTACATTTTCTTAACAATTTCCCGGAATATATGGTATACTAACAGGTGGTCGGTTTTTGTCTAAGGCTTAATCGCCAGTTATATTGACTTCATCGACCTGACGCATTAAGAATCTGAAATAAATGTGTCCGGAAATGGACAATCTGTGACGCTGGAATTCGAAAAAACATGTCCACATAAGAGGTTTTATGAAAATAAAATTCAAGGAAAAAGTTAAGTCCGGCATAAAACAGATTCTGGCAGAACTCCAGAAGATGTTAGACATGATGACTCATTCCAAATCTGTCGAGAACAAGCATTTTGAGATGCTCACCAGTCGCCTTGATAGCATGGAAAAGCAGACGGCAGATTCAATCGCCCGCATCTCGGCACAAATCAATCGTATTGATGAAATGATCCAGAAAGAAAGCGGTAATGATATGAAAGACCTGTCACCTGCTGTTCTGTCTCTCAACGAAGAACTTCGTTCTCAGCAGGAAGACCTGCTCCAGCAGCTGAATACCGTCCGTGATACCATTGTCAATACGCCCAAATCAGAAGCTGAAACGTCTGAGCTCTCCAGCCAGCTCTCAAAAATCGGCACGTCTGTAAACAGACATAACATGGTCATTGAAGATCTGATCGAGGCCATGGAGGACGCTCAGAAGCAGCAGAAAAACACGCTCGCGAAAATGGAGGAGCTCACCTCCAGAGAAGAAAGTGCGGAGGTCGCGTCTCTCAAAGCCAGCGAGGCTTCTCTGTTCAAACTCGTCCAGGTTTACCAGGACCAGCTGAATGTCCTGGAACGTGCCGCCGAGGGAGACCCCTCCTGGAGTCGTCAGTTTGGCTTTGTCCGTCAGAAAGTTGCCAGTCAGCTCCAGGTATCCGGCATTACCATCATTGAACAGACCGGTATCCCGGTAAACTACGAGCTGCACGAAGTGATTGACCGTGTTTCCACCGACGATCAGGCTCTGAACCAGTGTGTCGCCGAGATCTTTGAGAGCGGCTACATTTTCAAGGGTACCGTGAAGCGGAAAGCGCGCATCAGCGCATATCTCTGGTCAAATCCGGATGCTGTCACCACGGGTGTGCCGACAGGCTCTGTGCCCAATAACATCATCCATCTCGGGCCTGCCCCGGTACAGCCCTCCGCATGGACAGCTCAGCCCCTCTCAGACAGCCCCTTTAGCGCACCGTCTGAGCCGCATATCTCCGCTTTCGCGAGTATACCGGCAGACGCTGAGGCCGAGCCCCTTGAAACACCAGTCTCCGAATATGCAGAAGCTCCGGTTGACACCGAGGCCGAGACCTTTGAAACGCCAGTTCCCGGGTTTGTCGAGACACCGGCAGATGCTGAAGATGAGGGCCTTGAAGTTCCGGCCTTCGACGTCGTTGAGACACCCGTTGACACCGAGGCTGAGGCCCTTGAAGTTCCGGCCTTCGACGTCGCTGAGACACCGGTAGACACTGAGGCCGAGTCCTTTGAAGCGCCAGTTTCTGAGTTTGCTGAGACGCCAGTAGGTGCCGAGGATGAGTCCTTTGAAACGCCATTTCCTGAGTTTGCTAAGACGCCAGTAGGTGCCGAGGATGAGTCTCTTGACGCACCGGTCTTCGAAGTCACTGAGACACCAGTAGACACCGAGGCTGAGTCCTTTGAAACGCCAGTTCCTGAGTTTGCTGAGGCGCCGGCAGATGCCGAAGACGAGGCCCTTGAAGTTCCGGCCTTCGAAGTCGCTGAGACACCGGTAGACACCGAGGCTGAGTCCTTTGAAGCGCCGGTCTTCGAGTTTGCTGAAGCACCGGTGGACGACGATGATGAGGCTTTCGAAGCACCGGCCTCCGACGTAGCTGAGGCACTGATGGACGAGGATGAGGCCCTTGAAGCACCAGTCTTCGAAGTCCCTGAGACACAAGTAGGCGCCGAGGATGATGTCTTCGAATCGCCGATTTCCGAAGTCGCTGAGGCACTGATGGACGAGGATGAGATTCTCGAAACACCGGCCTATGATGTTGCTGAGGCTCCGGTGGACGGCGAGGATGAGAACCTTGAAGTGCCGGCTGATGAGGATGAATCCATGGAAGTGCCCAGCCCGGAAGATGCGGCAGTGTTGTCAGATGACGATGCAGCATCCTTCGACGCATCGGATGATGATTCCTGGATTGATATGATTCCCGTGGCAGATGTCCCCTCTGAGGCATCTTCCGTGGAAACACCTGATGTATCCGGCTCTGAACCAGATGTGTCACCCACAACACGTGGTTTCGATGATGAATTGGATGATGACGGCTCGGAAAATGAGGAGAACGAAACGTTCAATCGGTCGTCATCGGACAATCCTTACCCCCAGAACAGCTCTGACACGAACCGTAACGGTTCCCGGTTTTGGGACTGATTCTGTTTACCATATCACTTTGAATACATTTTGGAGGAATTCTAATGAAAACCATTATCGGTATTGACCTTGGCACATCTACCACAGAAGCCGCAATTTACCGCAACGGAAAGGTTGAGATGATTCTTAACCTTGACCATGAGATTATCACCCCCTCTGCTATTGGCATTGATGAGGACGGAGACTGGGTTGTCGGCCAGCGTGCCATGTCGCAGTATATTCTCTCCCCTGAGAATACGGCTATTGAAGTCAAGCGCAAGATTGGTACCAATGAACTGATTCACATTGGAAAACACACCTACTCCCCTGTTTTCCTTTCTGCCAAGCTGCTTT
>JAFSZW010000235.1 GCA_017458865.1 Clostridia bacterium | reverse complement strand
GGGTGAGAATCCGTCCATCACGCGGGATGTTTCCGGCGAGGGTGTTCAGCAGGCGCTGCTCAAGATCATTGAGGGCACTGTTGCCAGCGTGCCGCCGCAGGGCGGGCGCAAACATCCGCATCAGGAGTTCATTCAGATTGACACGACCAACATTCTGTTCATCTGCGGCGGTGCCTTTGACGGCATGGACAGGATCATTGAGAAGCGTCAGGGCTCCACAGTGATGGGATTTGGTGCGGACGTAAAGGGCCACCAGAAGAGAGAGATCGGTCAGATTCTGAACGATATCCGCGCGGAGGATCTTCTCAAGTTCGGTCTCATTCCGGAATTTGTCGGACGTCTGCCGATCGTGGTAACGCTCGACGGTCTGGATGAGGATGCACTCGTGTCCATTCTGACCAAGCCGAAGAATGCACTGGTCAAGCAGTACCGTGCGCTCCTTGGCATGGACGGTGTTGATCTCGAGTTTGAACAGGAGGCGCTCAGGGCAATTGCTCAGAAGGCGATTGAACGCAAGAGCGGTGCCCGCGGACTTCGCGCGATCGTGGAAAGTGCGCTTCTGAACATTATGTTCGATCTGCCTGACCGCAATGACGTTTCAAAGGTGGTCATCACGCGTGAGACCATTGAGGAGGGCAGACAGCCGACACTTGTTCAGGGTGAGCCGAGACGCCGGTCAGCGATCAGCTTTGGCCGCCGGGATTCCATTTCTGACCTGCTGAATCCCTCTGTATCATAACTACCCATGCGGGAACAGTGTTCCCGCTTTTTTTAGCAGATTAGAACCATCAGGAGGTAATAAGCCAGATGGAAATGTATACCATTGAAAACGCCAGTTACCCGTTTGTTCCCATGCGGGGAATGGTGCTGTTTCCGGGCACGGTTCTGCATTTCGATGCGGGACGTGCACGCTCAATTGAAGCGCTTGAGGAGGCCAGGCGGCGCAACAGTATTGTTTTTCTGAGCCCTCAGAAGAATATTGATGAAGAGGTCCCGGGCATGGACGGACTGTTTCTCGTCGGCACTGTGGCCAAAATCAAGCAGATCGTCAAGCTGCCTGGCTCGCATTGCCGTGTGATCGTCGAGGGCCTGCACAGGGCACGACTGACCGGCGTTCTTGAGGGCGAAACGTTCTCCGAGGCATCTGTTGAGATCATCCATCCTGTTGAGGTGGAGAAGGATGCCAAGGTTCAGGCACTGATCAAGGCAGCCCATGACTTCTTCAGCGATTATGCGGAGTCAAGCGGCAAGATCAGCAGTGACCGTTTTGAGAGCATCATGAAGATGGAAGAACCGGGTGCTCTCGCGGATGTCATTGCGGCGAACATCCTCACCAAGATGGAGGAGCGTCAGGAAATCCATGAAATCCTGGATGACCTGCAGCGCCTTGAACGCGTCTGTGCCATGATGCTCACCGAAACCGAAATGGCGGGCGTTGAGCGGGAGGTTCAGCAGCGGGTACGGGAACAGGTTCAGGATAACCAGAAGGAGTATTTCCTTCGTGAGCAGATCAAAGCCATCCAGACAGAACTGGGCGACGGCGATATTGCCACTGAAGTGGATGACCTGACCAAAAAACTGGAAAAGATCCCGATGAACGACGAGGCGCGCAGCCGGACCAAGAAACAGATAGATCATCTCTCCCACATGTCGCCGTACAACCCGGAGACCTCCGTCGTGCGGACCTATGTTGAAACGCTCATGGAACTCCCGTGGGGGAAGATGACAGAGGATAATCTGGATCTGGACCGGGCCAGAAAGATTCTGGCAGAGGACCACTGCGGCCTTGAGGATGTTAAGGAACGCGTCGTTGAGTATCTCGCGGTGCGCAAGATCAAGAATGACATGAAAGGACCCATCCTGTGTTTCGTAGGCCCTCCCGGTGTTGGCAAGACGTCTGTGGCGCGGAGCATTGCCAGGGCGCTTGGACGTGAATTTGTCCAGATGTCTCTGGGCGGTGTCCGTGATGAGGCCGAAATCCGCGGCCATCGCAGGACGTATCTGGGTGCCATTCCGGGACGCATCATCAGTTCGATTCGACAGGCAGGGACGATGAATCCGGTCTTCCTGTTTGATGAGATCGACAAGATGGGCATGGATGTCCGCGGCGATCCGGCCAGCGCGATGCTCGAGGTGCTTGACAGCGAGCAGAACAATGCGTTCCGGGATCACTATCTTGAGGCGCCGTTTGACCTCTCGCATGTCATGTTCATCACGACGGCCAACACGGCAGATACCATTCCGCAGCCGCTTCTTGACCGCATGGAAATGATTGAGGTCAACGGATATACAGAGGATGAAAAGCTGGATATTGCCAAACTGCATCTTCTGCCGGACCAGATCAAGGAACACGGACTTGCGGCGGATTCTGTGCACATTTCAGACGACATCATCCGCCAGCTGATTCAGGGGTATACCCGTGAGGCGGGCGTCCGCGGTCTCAAGCGTGACATTGGAAAAATCGTCCGCAAATCAGCCGTGGAGATGCTCGATAACAAGACCACTGAGGTAACGGTGGATGCGGACAAGCTCCGTGCATTCATGGGCATTCCTCCGTTCCATTACGAGAAGGCCGGAAAGAAACCCGAGGTTGGTGTAGTCAACGGTCTGGCCTGGACTGCAGCCGGTGGAGATACCCTTCAGATTGAGGCGCAGATCATGCAGGGCAGCGGTTCTCTTGAAACGACGGGCAGCCTCGGTGATGTCATGAAAGAGAGCGCGCATGCTGCACTGACCTGGGTCAGGGCACACAAGGATGAACTCGGCATTACCAAGAACCTGGGCAAGGAGTCGGATATCCACATCCATGTTCCGGAGGGCGCCGTGCCGAAAGACGGTCCAAGTGCCGGCGTAACCATGACAACGGCGCTGGTATCCGCACTGACCGGGATTCCGGTACATCAGAATGTCGCCATGACAGGTGAGGTCACCCTGCGCGGCCGTGTCCTGCCGATTGGCGGACTCAAGGAAAAGCTCCTGGCAGCGCATCGGGCAGGCATTGATACCGTTCTCATTCCCAGAGAGAATGAGAAGGATCTCGAAAAGATGCCTGAGAAAGTCCGCAGTGATATTAAGATTATTCCTGTCGAGGACGTGACTGAGGTGCTTAAGGTTGCACTGACGGAGATGCCCAAAAAGGCAACGAAGAAAAAGGATGCTGCCGAGAAAAAAGCCGGGTCGAAGAAAGCGACGGATAAGGTGACGGTTCTGCCATCCGGCAGTATGGATGTCACACCGCCGCCTGTAGCGTGAGGTTTCCATGGTTATTCGCAGAGCAGACTTTGTGACCTCCATGCGGGACTACGGTGACTATCCCGGCCGGGGAATGCCTGAGATCGTATTTGCCGGCCGGAGCAATGTCGGCAAGTCCTCCATGATCAACAAGCTGACAAACCGCAGCAAGCTGGCCAGAACCAGTTCGGATCCGGGCCGGACACGCCTGATCAACGTATTCCGGATTAATGATGAGATCAATTTCATTGATCTTCCCGGATACGGATTTGCCAAGGTCAGCAAGCAGGAAAAGATGGCATGGGGGAAGATGATGCAGGATTACTTCGCCAAAACAGAGGATCTTGCGCATGTCTTCCATCTGGTGGACATCCGGCATGAGCCGTCTGTTGAAGACTGCGAGATGAATGCCTTTCTTCGCAGTGCGGGCATCCCTTTCTCGGTTATCGCAACCAAGGCGGACAAGATTTCCCGCGGTGCCAGGCTCAAGTACCTGAGCCCAATTTGCCGCGCACTGAGTGTTCAGCCCTGGCAGATCATCCCGTTTTCCGCGCAGGACGGAACCGGCCGTGATGAGGTCCTCGACTTTATTGAGCGTACCTGCTACATTGAGGAAAATGAATAACCCGTTCAATGTGAATCAAAAAAGGGATCCGTGAAAACGGATCCCTTTTGTCGAAAAGTCACAGGTATACCTGCCTGATTGAAATCAATGAAAAGAACTTCGGACGCTCTTCAATCTCTATTCCATTCATAAACTGGGGTAGCGGGTTGAAGGGGGTTTCTTTGTTTATGTGGCGACCTATAACGACCTATAATAGCTCAGTAGAATGATCGTACATGGTAGATAAAACAGGTTGTGTGTTAAGAAAATAATATACAAGGGTCACACTTGCAAGAGCATGTGTGGCCTTTTTTTAGCCATGGAGTACTG
>JAFSZW010000234.1 GCA_017458865.1 Clostridia bacterium | reverse complement strand
TCTTCAGCCATGCATAATCCCCCTTTCATTTCATAGTATACCTATAATCAAAGGGAAATGCAAGAGATGTTAGCATAAAAAATGATAGACGAAGTCTCCCATATATGCCTCCAGGGAAATCGAACAAGCTTGCATTTTCTATAGGGGCACCTCGCACCTCCACATAAACCATGTTACATCAGTGAGTCTTGTTTCCCATCTGCGATTTTCAATTTCAAATGGCTACAATTTATAGTCACATCATTACCTTCAGATTTCAGACGCACCTTAAGCACGCTACAATACCTGACATCATGGCTTTTATCCTGTTGCCCGATAAGCATGTCAACAACATCCACGATGGAAAAGTACCATCTTTCGGCTTCAGAATCCCCGGTAGTGCGGATGAGCTATTCTTGAATAAAAGGCCTTCCTTCTCTTGTTTTTACCCGAATCCTGCTTTATAATAAAGAAAGCATCTTAACCTGCAACAAATAATACACTCGGAGGCTCCAAATGATTGAAATGGATTGCACATGTGTTCAGGGACATCATAGCATTCCTACTGAAGTAATTGAAGTATCTGAACATGCATTACTCAAGGTTCCCGAAATCCTGAAGGACTATCATCGTATCTTTATGGTAGCGGATGAGAACACCTATGCCGTGG
Source organism: Clostridia bacterium (assembly GCA_017458865.1). Classification (GTDB taxonomy): domain Bacteria; phylum Bacillota; class Clostridia; order Christensenellales; family Aristaeellaceae; genus Ventricola. The sequence goes on along the minus strand of JAFSZW010000234.1, from coordinate 10,270 downwards.
CAGGAAAACAGGTTGAATCTCTCCTTGCCGAAGCCGGAATGCTCTCTCATACCTTAGTTCTTCCCTCCCCTGCTCTTCCAAATGCCGAAAACATCGGCAAGGTCCTGATTGAAGCAGGCCGTGATCGCGATGTATTTGACATCAATGCCTTTTCCCTGAATCCCGACTATATCCTTGCCGTTGGTTCAGGTTCCATCAATGATACCTGCCGTATGGTCAGTTACAGACTCGGCCTCCCCTATGGTGTCGTCGGTACTGCGCCTTCCATGGATGGATATGCATCTGTTGTTGCTCCGCTTCTGAATGGAAACAAAAAGATCATCTATAACTGCACGATAGCCCGTCACATCATTATTGATCTGAACGTGAATGCTCAGGCTCCATATCCGCTTTTGCTCGCAGGCATCGGCGACATGCTTGCCAAATACATCGCCATCCTTGACTGGGAAATCAGCCGTGACCGTACTGGCGAGTATTATTGCGAGAATATTGCTGATATGGTACTCAAAGCAACCGCCCAGTGTGTGGAGGCATCCAAGGGGCTTGAAAACCGTGACCTTGAAGCCATTCGCAGCACCAGTGAAGGTCTGATCCTCTCCGGTGAATGCATTGCTTTCTGTGGTTCCTCACGTCCTGCCTCCGGAACTGAGCACATGGTTGGGCAGACCTGGGAAGTGATGGATGTAGAGGAGGGCAAGGTTCCAAATCTGCATGGCATCGAAGTTGGAGAGGCAACATTCGTCGCCATAGAGATGTTCCGTCTGCTTTACAATGAAACAGATGATGCACACCTTCGTTCTCTCATTGAAAAGTATCTGCCTGCGTTTGACCGCATTGAGGCACTCCAGAAAAAGCTTCATCTCCCATTCACTGTCGTTGACAAGGATCGCTTCGTCGAGGGTATCCTCCGCGGACGTACCTTCCGTGTAAGGTATACGATCCTCCAGTATCTTTATGACATTGGAAAACTCGAGTCATACGCTGAAAGAGTTTTTGATATTGTCATGAAGAAACACTTCTTTGGAACTTTCAAGGAGCAGTTCCCTGACTGGGAAGCCTGATCGATCAACCGATCCAGACCTGTTTCGTATAATGATTTCTCGAAAATAAGACCCTTTGGGGTCTTATTTTTTTTCATTCCGATTTTCTGTCGTATCGCATCATTCTTATATCTTTCCGTTCTTGATGTCATCTTAATTTTGCTTAAATCTCGGCATATTGCTATTATTTGAATCGGTATTTAAATGGCGCTTTCAGAACGTTTTTCACGAAAATAAACGTGGATTTCCTTGTATATGTCTTCTGAAAATGAATTTCAGAGCATGTTTTTATTTCAGCATATTTGCAGGTAAAATGCCGTATTTCAGTGCATAAATAATTATACCGCAAAACGATAATACTGTTCTTTTACAACAGATTGCTCATTTCGTGAATAAGCATGAAAACCGGAAATCCATTATTGTCCTTGCCGGACAGTCATCGCATCGGTGCGGACATCATAGTCGTGTCCTTGATCATCTCATTGGGGTTGACCCTTGCCTCTAAAGAGACGGTTCCAATAAATTGCAAGGTGCCCAATCGCACCTGCTTTCCTGGTTTACCCAGCCGGTTAAGCTATCACCCCTTTTACAGCATATCAACCCGCTACAGGAAAATGCCAGATTGCATAGGGCAACTGTCCAGGTACTGAGTAGAATGGCTGTCCATCACCGTCGGAATATGTGCTCATTTTGCATCGCTTGGGGACTGTGCCAGGACGCGCTGGTCAGTATCGTGGTCGGCGAGACCTTAATGGGAAGACTTGGCCACAGGACGGTCCAGATGTTCTACATATAGATGAACAGCCCCCGGAAGGAAACTCCGAGTTTCTTCAGAGTGGACACATCCATCGTTACCACTGAAATGCTGGATTGGAAATCGAGTTTTTCACACCTTTTTTCACACCCGGCCATGATACTTTCCGTCGAACGTTTCGACAACAAAACAAAATCTGGCCCGAAAACCTCGATAACATCGAGGCTTTCGGGCCAAGAGGCTGTAGCGCCCAACCTGCTTTTCCGATAGCATTTATCCAGGCAGGTGGTTTGTCATCGCAAAAACTGCATTCCGATTTTTCCGATTTTTCGCTGACTATATTGTCTCTCATAATCATAGCGTCACGATAGCATATAGGATGGACCTGTTAAATCAGAATCATGCTCCAGATAAATATTGCCGGAATGGAACAAAGTGTTGAAAAGATAACCAGCCGTGTCGCAAATTCAGGATTCCGTTCATACTTTGAGGCAAGCATGCTGGTTGTCGCCCCGGCAGGCATTGCCGCAAGCAGAACACTGACACCGATCACAGGCTTGGTGACAGGCAGAAACAGACAGACAATGTAGACGATCAGGGGCAGGAACACCAGACGGTGAAGGGTGAACATCACGACTGTCTTATCTACAAGCGTGTGCATGTCAATATCTGCAAGAATCATACCTATAACAAGCATTGACATCGCTGTATTGCATTTTGCCAGCGTCTGGATCGGCGCAAGAATGATTGCCGGAACAGTTATGCCGGTAACCATGAAGAATACGCCAAGGATACAGGCAATCACGCAGGGATGCGTGATAACCTTTTTTGCTGCTGCCCTGGGATTGCTCTCACCTGTATAGATGGCAAGTCCCTCTGACCACATCATGATGCGCTGCGGAATCAGGTAAATACTGCCGAGCATCATTCCGGTTGAACCGAAAATCCCCTCAGCGATCGGGTTCCCGAGGAAGCCGGCATTTGAGCAGATCATTGCATACGACATGTTGCACTGCTCATCCTTCGGATGACCTCGAAACACAAACTTCCCGTAGAGCACTGCCAGTACCTGGATTCCGATAGAGATGCCGAGTATCCACAGGCATTCGGCTGCACGGTCACGCGTCAGCTTTGTCATAAACGAACTGAAAATGTTGCAGGAAAGAATGACGTATAACTCCAGATCTGTCAGATTCTTCTGCCCGGTTTTGCTGACCATTCCGATTCGCTTTACCAGAAAGCCAACCCCGATCATGGCAAAGATGTTGAACTCAAGTGTCCATAATTGCGACATACAAGCCCCCAAAGATTAACAAATTCGCTAAAGTCCGGTCATTCCCTACCTGGTCAGCTCAGCCAGAACATCCTCGGCAGTTGGCGGACAACCGTGAACACAGCGCGATGCACCACGGCAGCAGTTACCTATGCCAAGCCCGTCAATTGTCTTCCCGCGCCAGCCCTGCCCGATATACATCCTGTCTGTTCCCTGTACACCGCTGACATAAAGCGCTCGTGCCAGAGCCGCAAAACATGCAGAGCAGGCACTGTCAGCCTGAACATTTCTCGTAATCCGTCCGACGATGCCAGAGGGACGCTGCGGGGTACTGCTGAGTCCTGCCTCAGGATGGTTCAGCTCAACCAGATCGTCGGCGCTGACTCTGGTGAAACCGCCGCCAAACTGTTCACAAAGCGAAATGTACGGAACAGATGCAATATCAAGACCCATCAGCTGACATCCATAGGCATCCAGCTGAACCGCATCCGTTCCAAGATACATCCGGTTCATTGTCACCGGATTGCCGCCTTCCTCAAAGTCCAGGTCCCCACAGATGCTGTCCACCACAATGAGGCGCGGACGCATATACGCGCCAAGGGCTGCAATGGGACGATGCAGTCCCATCGCATGGAAACGGCGCTTTTCCTTATCCGGCAGGCAGCCCTTAAGGTTCTTCAGCGCACAGGTCATAATTGTCTGTCCATGGCCTTTGAGAACCGGAAGATCTACCAGCAAGCCAGCATCCAGGGCACGGCCGCAGATCTCCATCTTACCAATCGCTGTATCAACCGCTCTGGTCTTATCTTTCTTGAGATCATGGAACGAGACCGAATAATGGTCGCACACTTCTGCATATCCGGCTACCCGCATGGCACGCATTGTGTTATCGCCGATCCAGCTGCCCTCAATCACACTGATATCCCTGACACCATGTGCCCGAAAATACTCAATGCATCCGGACAGGACACCCGGATGTGTCGTTGCGCCGCTTTCCGGCGTACCGGCAATGACCAGATTGGGCTTGAGCGCAACGGACCCGCCAGCAGGTACCAGACGTATGGCATCTGATGCCTCAAGCAGCGACACCGTCATATCATGTGCAGACTGTCCATAAATCTGATAGATCTTTCCCATTTTCCATGTCCTTTCCTGTCAGATGTCCATCGCTCAGTTTTCCATATACCGCATCATTGCCTGAGCCGCCAGTCTTGCCTCATTTGCCGCTGCCACAACCGTATGGCTGCCATGCACAACATCGCCTGCAGCAAAGACACCGTCTACCGTTGTCATACAGTTCTCATCGGTAATCAGCAGACCCCGGTCATTGGCCATAAGTCCCTCAGTTGTCAGCAGCAGACGGTTCTTCGGTGCCTGACTGACAGCCAGAATCGTAGCATCCGCCCGAACCAGTTCTGTTTCAGGCTCATACCCGATGACCTTATCGTTCTCGTCAAACTGGGCAATTCTGAACACCGGGCCCTCCGGCGTGATCTCCTGAATGGCATAGCCAAAGGCAAACTCGGCGCCATCCAGCTGCGCATATTCCATCTCATGCTGGCTGGCCGCAATGCGTTTGGACCGGGCATAGAGCGTTACCTGCTGTGCACCGTGGCGGAGTGCCGTCCTGGCCACATCCATGGCAACGTTGCCCATGCCGATAATGGCCACTTTATCGCCCAGTTCGTAGGCATCCGGTTTTGCCAGATAGGAAACACCGAAGTGTACATTGGCAAGGCTCTCGCCGGCTATCCCCAGTGTCTTCGGACGCCAGACGCCGGTTCCGATAAAGACAGAGGCATAGTTGTCCCGGAAGAGGTCCTGAATGCGCAGAGACTCTCCAAAGGATGTATTCGGGCGGAACTGAATGCCCATTTTGTTCATGACCTTCTGGTACTTCTCCAGGAGGTTTTTGGGCAGACGGAAATCCGGGATGCCGTAATTGAGCATGCCGCCGATATGGTCATTATCATCAAACAGCGTCACCTCGTAACCCGCTTTGGCCAGTTCAACCGCCGCGGTCAGGCCTGCCGGTCCTGCGCCGATAACCGCAGTCTTCTTTCCCTTCGGTTCCGGCTTTTCGATCTTCATGCGGTCCAGATAAGCCTCTGAGATGAAGCGTTCAATATTGTAGAAGGTGACCGGACTGCTCTTGCGGCCAAGCACGCAGTGACCTGCACACTGTGCCTCATGATCGCACACGATGGAGCAAATCACTGACATCGGATTATTGTCAAAGAGCATCTCACCGGCCTCCATCAGCCGGTTTTCCTTAAACAGCGCAATCGCCTTCGGAATCGGGGTATGAATGGGACAGGCTTCCTGACAGAGCGGCTTTTTGCACTGCAGGCAGCGATTTGCCTCTGTAACAATACGAAGTGCCATTTCTTTTCTTTCCTCTCTACGGTATCTATGACAGTCCTTGTGAAGGGTTCACTCACAGCCTGCACGTCATTATATAAAAAAGGTTCCCATCTGCCAATCTCAATTCCTCTATGCCCCCCATAGCTGAACAATGCTTCATAATTGACAGGGGTACAGATCGGCATGATAAAGAATGAAACCAGGCGGCTTTTGCCGCCTGGTAGAACCATCAGGTAATCGGAGCGGGGTTGAAGATGCACAGATAATTATGCAGCTTATATTTCTCCGTCCACGGCTGTTTGACACCCGAGGCAACGTCCAGGATGAAGCGGAACAGCGTTTCGCCGACCTCCTCAATAGTCATCTCGCCTGTTGCCACAGGACCGGCACTGATATCAATGATATCCGGCCACTGCTCCTTCATCTCATTTCTGGAACAGACCTTGATGACAGGTGCAGCAGCAAGTCCGTACGGCGTGCCGCGTCCGGTCATGAACACCTGCAGGCCGATGCCGCTGGCCAGCTGACATGGGCCGCAGACGATATCGCTCGCCGGTGTCGCCGCGTAAATGAGGCCGTGCTTCGTCGGCCGCTCAGCCGGCGAAAGAACCTCCACGACGGGTGAGGTGCCGCTCTTGGCGATGGAGCCCATGGCCTTCTCAACGATGTTGGAAAGACCGCCCTTCTTGTTGCCCGGCGTCGGGTTGGCGCTGCGGTCAACCTGAGCATCCTCAAGATACTTATCGTACCACCGCATCTCAGCTGCCAGCTTGTCCCGGACCTCAGCACTCACGCAGCGTTCAGCGATCAGGTGGACACCGTCTCTGACCTCCGTCACCTCGCTGAACATGACGGTCGCGCCGCCCTTGACCAGCATATCCGCAGCATATCCGGCGCTCGGGTTTGCCGTAACACCGGAGAACGCATCACTGCCGCCACACTGCATACCAACCAGCAGATCGCTGAGTGGCAGAGGTTCCCGGCGGCGCTCATTGAGCACTTTGAGCTTGCTCTCCGCCATGGTGAGAATCGCCTGCATGCAGGCTTCAAATCCCTTGTGCTCCTGAAGGACAACGACATTCTCAGGCGTATTGTTCTCGGGCCCGACCAGCATATCTACGGTCAGCTTCTCACAGCCGAGCGAGACAACCATCAGCTGGCCGCCAAAGTTCGGATGATGGCACAGGTTGCGCAATGCGCGAATCGGCACCTTGGCCTCCGGCGCATTAATCGCCACACCGCAGCCATATGCGTGGTTCATCGCAACCACGTCATCCACGTTCGGATACTTGGGCAGCAGCTCGCGGCGAATGCGATCAACAGCCACATCCAGCACACCCTGAACGCACTGAACCGTTGTCTGGATGCCCAGGATATTCCTTGTGCCGGCATAGCCGCCCTCAGGATTCCGATAGCCCATCCAGGTTTTTACCGGCGGCTCCGGCAGATCTGTCCGGATGTTAATGCCGTACGGCATGTCATCCAGTCCCGGCGGTGTCGGCAGGCGCAGCATGAACTCATTGATCCAGGATCCCCTGGGGATGTAGTCCAGCGCATAGCCAAGCGTAACACCATAGCGGACAACATCGGCATCCTTAGGAATATCATGCAGTGCAACCTTGTGTCCCTGAGGAATGTCAGACAGCGTTACAAGGCCAGGCAGGAGCTCCGTCCCCTTTGGGACAGCCTGCACAACAATCGCAACATTGTCCTCAGGCTTAATCTGAATATATGTCCGCATTTCATTCACCTCTTATCTCACCAGACACGGGCGCTTGTTGTCAAACGTCCAGCCCGGGATCAGATACTGCATGCCGATGGCGTCATTGCGTGCGCCGAGGCAGTGCTCAACATACAGCTTATTGGCCTTCTTAACCTGGTCAAGGTCAACATCAATGCCAAGGCCCGGTTTCTTCGGCAGATCAATGCAGCCATCCACAATCTGCATCGGCTCCTTGGTCAGGCGCTCACGGCCTTCCTGCCAGATCCAGTGCGTGTCAATGCCATTCATCTTGCCCGGAATCGCAGCAGCACACTGCACGACCATCGCAAGCGAAATGTCAAAGTGGTTGTTGGAATGGCAGCCCCACATGAGGCCGAAATCATTGCACAGCTGGCCTACGCGGACAGAACCGTTCATCGTCCAGAAATGCGGATCGGCAAGCGGAATATCCACGCTCTGCAGCGCGATGGTATGGCACATCTGGCGCCAGTCAGTGTTGATCATGTTGGTGGCAGTCGGCATCATGGTCGCCTTGCGGAACTCTGCCATGACCTCACGGCCTGAGAATCCATTCTCTGCGCCGCAGGGATCCTCGCAATACGCAAGCACTTCCTTGAGCTGCGGTGCGATTTCAAGCGCTTCCTTGAGGCTCCAGCAGCCATTCGGGTCAAGGTCAACGCGGGCGTTCGGGAACGCCTTCTTAATGGCCTGAACCGCCTTCAGCTCTTCCTTCGGCTCAAGTACGCCGCCCTTAAGCTTGAAGTCCTCAAAGCCATACTTGTCTACAGTTGCCTTTGCCAGTGCCACGATGGCATCCGGGGTCAGCGCCTCCTCATGGCGCAGACGATACCAGTCACAGTCGCTGTCTTCCTCAGACTCGTAGGGCAGGTCGGTCTTCTTGCGGTCGCCGATATAGAACAGATAGGACAGGAAGCGGACACGCTCACGCTGGATGCCGTCGCCCATCAGGGCCGCCGCCGGCACCTCAAGGAACTTGCCAAGCAGGTCGAGCAGCGGCGCTTCAATGGCCGTCACGACATGAACGCCAGTGCGAAGGTCAAACGTCTGCAGGCCGCGTACATCGTCCTTGATGTTCGCATCAAGCCATGCACGAACCTTGTTGAGGGTTCCCTTGTAATCGGCAATGCTGGTGCCCAGTACCAGGTCCTTAACGTCCTCAAGTGCCTTGGTAATCTTCTGGCCGCCCGGCACCTCGCCTACACCAAGCGCACCGGTCGAATCTTCCAGAACCACAATATTTCTTGTAAAGAACGGCGCATGCGCACCGGAGAGGTTGAGTTCCATGCAGTCATGGCCCGCAACCGGATATACATCCATTTTTACAACTTTCGGGATCATGCTTTTTCTCCTTATTCTCAAATGGAATCCATTCTTTCAGTTTACCTGGCAATCAAAGTGCCGATCCGGATCGCCCTGAGCAGGCGCTCCGCTGCGGCCGTATAGAGTTCACGTGCATTGGTCATCGCCGCCTCAAGGCTCATGGGGCCGGAAACCGTTGTCTGAATCGTGCTTTCGCACAGATCAAACAGTCCCTCCGCGCCATCGCCGATTCCACCGACAATCGCAGCAACAGGGATACCCTTGAGTGCGCACCGCTTTGCCACGCCAACCGGCACCTTGCCAAAGCGGACGCTCTGTCCGTCAATCCGGCCCTCGCCGGTAATGGCCAGATCCACGCCGTTAAGCTTTTCATCAAAGTGCACGGTCTCAAGCACGGCATCTATGCCGCTCTTGAGCGTCGCACCCAGCACACCGGCAAGCGCTGCGCCAAGTCCGCCCGCTGCACCGGCACCCGGGAACGAGGCAATATCATGTCCCACCGCTTCACTGACGACCTTTGCATAGCTCGCCATCCCGGCCTCAAGTTCATCCCTAATGGCCGGTACCGCACCTTTCTGCGGTCCATAGATAAAGGTCGCCCCGTTTTCGCCGAGAAGCGGATTGGTTACATCGCAGATGACTGTAATCTCCGTCTCGCGAAGTTCGGGCATCAGGCCGGAAAAGTCCGCGTTGCGAATCAGGCCAAGGGTTCCGCCAACCGGTGAGACCGGCTTGCCGTCCGCATCTGTGAAACGTGCGCCAAGTGCCGTGAGCATGCCAATGCCGCCGTCATTTGTCGCACTGCCTCCGATACCGATCAGCATTCGCCTGGCGCCTTTGCGGATCGCATCCCGGATCATCTCGCCCGTACCAAGGCTTGTTGCTTTCCGGGGATCCCGGGCAGCCTCGGGCACATAGGGAAGACCGCTGGCCTGCGCCATCTCCATCACGGCAGTCCTGCCGTCCTCGAGCATGCCCCATGCCGCGTCAACCGGCTCAAACATTGGCCCGGTCACCCGTGTGCACATCCGTTTTCCGCCCATGGCACGAAGCAGCGCGTCCACAGTGCCCTCGCCACCGTCGGCTACCGGCACGGAAATCGTTTCGCAGCCCGGAAAGATGCGGGCACTGACCGTCTCCAGAATATCACAGATTTCAATAGCCGAAAGAGACCCCTTAAAGGAATCGGATGCAAAGAGCAGCTTCATAAGATTTTACAAGCGCGGAAACCCACTGCCGCTGGCAATGGGATAGGCGCTTTTCTCCTTTTCTCAGTATTGCCTGTTTCGTCCGCATTCCTCAGCAGGCGGCATCATCGGTTGATGATACCGCCTGCCGGAGGCAGAGGTGAATCAGTGATGCAGAACCTCACCGGTGAGCTTCTGATAGTACTTGAGCAGTGCGCTGTGATCGCAGGCACCGTCGCCGTCATGATGCAGGATCTTCATCATCTCAAGCACAGACTGAGTAAGCGGGATCGGGGCATCCACAGCCTTCGCGGCATCAACAACATTGTTGAGGTCCTTGATGTGGAGATCAATCCGGAATCCGGGCTGGAAGTTCTGGTCCATCATCATGGGCGCCTTGGCGTTCATAACCGTTGAACCGGCCAGGCCGCCGCGGATCGCCTCAAAGATCTTCTGGGGCTCAACGCCGCACATCTGGCCCATCTGCATTGCCTCGGCCAGCGCCGCGATGTTCACCGCAACGATCGTCTGGTTGCACAGCTTGGTCACGTTGCCGGCGCCCACGTCGCCGCACAGAACGACAGAGGA